>DATIDO010000505.1:0-2481 GCA_035456245.1 Polyangiaceae bacterium | reverse complement strand
CCCCGCAGAACGAGTGAGTCGAGTTCGTCATCGCAAGGCAGCTCATTGGGCGGCTCGCTGGGCCGCACGAGCTTCGACAAGCCACGCGGCTTGCGCGCAATCCGCTGCTTGCGCTTGCGCCACCAAATCCAGACGCCGGTGATGCTGAGACCGGCGACGAGCAAGCCCATGAACGAAACGAAGCACTGGTACCAGAGGCCGAAAACGGCCCCCATGTGCAGCATGAACAACCAGCTCGACACGGTGTTACCGGTGGTCACGCCGGTCGCCGCCGAGAACCCCATCAGCCGACCGGTCTGGCCGTTCAGATAGACCTCGGTTCGCGGGGACTTCTTCGAGACGTCGAGCGTGCTCTCGACCACGTAGGCGTAGGCCCCGTGATCGTCGGCGTAGTACATGCCCAGCTCACGCCGCACGCTGAAGCCGCGCTCCACGGCCTCCCGCGCCATTTCGGCTCGCCCCAGCTCGTAGGCCTCGTGCAGGCCGATTCGAGGCTGCACGAAGGGCGGCTGCAGCTCGGGGAGGAGCTCGTGACCCGAGGGCTGCATGCCCAGGGCCGTCTTCATGACGGCCGAGTAGGCGGGGCTCAGATTGAAGCCGACGCCCGACCAGGCAAAGATCAGCAGCACGAACCACACCCAGAGCCCGCTCGCCCGGTGCCAGGTGAAGACGAACGAGAACAGCTTGGTGGTGCGGATGGCCCAGGCGGGCAGCCAGCGGCGCATGAATCCCGCCCGAGCCGAGCCAGCCGGCGAAGGCTGAGGAAAGGTCAGGTAGGCGCCAACGAAGCAGTCGAAGGTCCAGAGCAGCGCGGCGATTCCGAACAGCAGAGTGCCGACTTCGCCCAGGCCGAGCGAGTAGTGCAGCCGGTAGACGAAGGGGATCAGGTTGTGCTTGCCCTCGCTCAGCTCGCCCCACTTGCGCTTGCCGAGCACCTGCCCGCTCTTGGGACTCACGAACCACTGCCGCCAATCACCCGGCGCCTCCTCGACCCAAGCCTGGATGCTGCGACCGTCCTCGGGAGCGAAGTCGACGTTGCGGTAGTGCTGCCCGGGGGGCAGCGAGGCCTGCACCCGCGCCGCCACCTCGAAGGGTGGCAGGTTGGGCAAATACCGCTCTGCCGCTGGCACCTCGAAGAGCTCGGGGCTGATCCAGGCATCCAGCTCGTCGTTGAAGGCCAGCACCGTGCCGGTCAGGCCCGCGGTGACCAAAAACACGACCAGTGTCAGCCCGACGTAGCGATGGAGCAGCAACGCGACGTGGCGCAGCCGGCCCGTACGGGCCAGGGAACGTGAAGACCGGGGGGGCTGGGAGCTGGTCGACATCAGTAGAAATCCGCCACGAACTTCCAGTAGACGGCGCGCCCCGGGCGCTGCCGACCGTAGAGCTCGTAAAGCACTTCGTCGGTGAAGTTCTGCACCTCGATGGTGTTCGAGATGCGCGTGTGATCGGTCTCCACCACGTAGGTGATGCCGAGATCGTGCCAGGACTGATCCTCGATGCGCTGCTTGTAGGCCTGCAGTCCCTGGCTCTCCCAACCGCGATAGAAGCCGGAGGAGAAGCTGCCCTGGTAGAAGGGCTCGAGGCGATCGCGCTGCATGAAGAGCTGCGAGAACGACAGGCGGGCCGCCCAGCTGGCCGTGAGGGGCGGACGATTCGGGATTCGGTCACCCTCGAAGTCCGCGAAAGTCCCCTCGCTCGAGCGGTTGCGCGAGTCGTTGGCCGTGAATTTGGCGTCGAGGGCCAGGTAGCGCCCGGGCGAAACCCAGCTCGTTCCACCCTCTCCGAACAGCGTCACGGCGCGGTAGACGTTCTGGTACGTGTAGTAGCGATCGTTGCCGAGCAGCACGATCATGTTGTCCGAGTCGCGGAAGCCGCCGTTGACGAACGCTACCCAGTCACCCGTGGCCGTGTGCTTGGCGTCGTAGATCGGACCCAGGTTGAAGTTGTGGCTCACCTCGGGGTTCAGCTCGAGGTTCGGCTGAACGAACACCCCATCGCCGAAGACCTCCCAACTGTCCGGGAGGCGCGTGGCGTACTCGTAGGAGGTCTTGATGGACCACTCGCGGTCGATGGCGAAGCGCACGGCATCTGCGACGCCGAACTGCGGGAGCACCCGGCTCTGATTGCGGAATCCGCCACCCGGCAACGGCTCTTCGGCGCCGAGCGCGTAGATGTAGCTCTTGACGTTGAAGGTGTTGGAAATCCGATAGTCGAGCCCGCGCCGAGGCGCTTGATTGGGCCGCAAATCGGGCATTTTCCACAGGCTCCACTCGTGACCGACGCCGCTCACCACGGTCATCACGTCGTTCCTGGCGCTGAGCGGATCGCGCGCTTCGGGGTCCAACTGGCGGCGCTCGTCTCCGGTGCGCGTGGTGAACTTGGGCGTGACGTTGAAGAGCAACGTCTGCGTGTCACTCGTGTTCCACTCGAACATCGTGCGCGAGAAGATCGAGTTGTCCCAGATGGTCAGATCGTGGG
>DATIDO010000504.1:0-3980 GCA_035456245.1 Polyangiaceae bacterium | reverse complement strand
GCCTGACCCGTCCATCGGGCGGACGTCCGAATGCCTGCGGCCGTGCACCGCAGCACATGCCAAGCGCTGGCCGCTGCTCATGCGAAGAATGCTTGCGATCGCCATGAGTTCGGGCGTTCTCCACGCGCCCGTTGCTCGTGCCGACAGCATTGAATTCGGTGCCGCCTATCGGTGCGAAGCCAACGTATTCGAGATTGCGGGCGTTGTCGAACAGAACGATCAAGTCACTGTCATCACGCGACGTCAGGGGCATGCCAGCCGCCTTCCCCATGGCGATCACGCGTTACGATGCAATGTGGGCGGGCGTCGCGTCACAGCGACCGTCAAGGTCCATCCGGCCTCGAATGGAGAGTGCATGGGCGCGGGTTACGTTGCGCTGTCTCGGTTCGACGTCGGCAGAAGGAAAGACGTCTTCCCCGACGTTTCCCTCCAGCCATTCAATTGGCCTTGCATGGGGAGAGCGCCCGTGGTCACCAGGCTGGCAGTCAAGCAGGTGGGGAGCGAAGTCGTACTGGAGCGCTGCACTGCCAGCGACTGGACGTGGGAGAAGGGATACGAGGACATGGTTTGCGAAAGCGAGGCGATCAAGTGATGCCCAACCCGTCTGTACAGCGAACTGCCTCGGGCCCATGTTGGCATCCAGAGCAGGGCTTCTTCTTGAGTGGGTCGATGACGATGAGGCTTGGGTAGAAGATGAAACCTGACCCTTCCAGCGGGAGGGCATGCCGCCGCATGCCGGGCCTTGACTCTCATGTCAAACGTCGGGGGTCTCAGTGCCGTCATCTCTAACAACAGCGGAAGCCCTGATCGGCTTCATGCCAATCAGCTTGCTGCTCGCCGTCTTCTTCCCTGTGAAAGCAAAACCTGAGTACGGCTTCACGGAGTCTGGCCGCAGGTACCGCAAACTCGAGGTGGCGGAACGGCAGCCGCTGCTCGCTACTCGAGGCTTCTGGCTCGTGTTCGGTTTGCTTACGGGGGGCGCGGCGCTTTGGGCCCTGGCTGAGGCAGCCGTCAGCGCCGTGCAGCAAGGCACCGTCTCCTTGCCAGGGGTCAGGGGTCACCCGCGGCCAAGCGTGAGTGGGCCAGCCGCATGGGCTTATCTCTGCGGCAACAGCTTCATCGCACTTTCGATGGTTCTGCCTCGATTCGTTGGCAGAGAGAGCCGTGCCCGCTTCTGGCTTCAGCTGGGCGCGGCGCTTCTCGGAACAAGCGGTTATCTGTTGGTGCTTCTCTCTCCCATCTTCAGCTCACTTGCTGGTGTGGGAGCCTTCTTCACAGCGATCGGTGTCGTGGCAGCGGCCTCCTACCTCAGGCGGCAGTCGGTCGGGCGCACTGTCCGCGACGAAGCCTGACCCGTCCTTCAATGTCAGGCATCGCCCGATGCGCTCTTGGACCATTCATGTTCGCGAACCTTCTCAAACAGTTCGTCTATGTACGGCTTTCCCCGCAGCGGCTCACGGTCCGAGATCCGGTCAAGCAGATCTCGATATCGGAGGTTCCTGAAGTCGCGATCCGCAAGACTCCGGGTGAGAAAGCGTGTGTCGCCGCCGTTGGATCAGCCGCTCGTCTCGCGGGGTCGGAGCCGCACACGGCCGTTCACAACCCCTTCGCCCATCCACGATCGCTGATCTCCGACTTCACCGTTGCAGAGCTGCTGCTCAAGGCTTTCATGCCGCGCTTGCGCGGGAACGCCATTTTTGTTCCAGCACCTGTCGTGGTGATGCATCCGCTCGGCGAGCAGGCAGGCGGCCTGACTCAGATCGAACTCCGGGCGATGCGTGAGCTCGGCCTTGGCGCTGGTGCGTCGAAGGTTCGCCTCTGGGAAGGCCCTGATCTCACAGATGATCAAATCGTTCAAGGGCAGTTCCCCAGTACAGGTTGCCTCCATGAGTAGAGCGATGCCTGACCGGGCCATCGAGATGACATGCTCCGGCAAGCCGGGTCATGAAGCTCATGCCAAACGTCGGGGTTCATGCCAAGCATGCAGGCACATTCGGTGCAGCGCGCCGCCAGCGCGAATGGATGCGCACGGGGAGCCGCTACTGGCGATGGCGTAGAGTAGCGGTCCATCAAGAACCAAAGGCCTGGGGAGGTCGCGTGGTCGAAGGCAATTCATGCGCGCAAGAGCAGGGCGGCCCGCAAGGGCTCACGCGCCGTGCCGTCGGGGCACCGCCGTCCTGGACATGCGCAGCGAAGCAGCGGTCCAACGTTTCCGTCGAGCTGATGTCCAGCGGGCCACGCTCGCGGGCCGCAGCGCATGTCGAAGGATAGGTGGCATCGTGGAGTTCATCTACGTCCAGGTGCTCGGTACGTTGGCAGCCGTTCTGTTGTTCGCGCTGCCGGTGCTGGCCATCCTTCCAGCGTGTTCGACGACGTTGCGCGGGTTCTCGCTGTCCCTGGCCGGGTTCGTGGTCGGGTTGCTCGTTTTCGTGGTGTGCGCCATGGTGAGCCTGGCGCATACCAGAGGAGGGGAGGGCCCGGCCGTTTTCGGAACGGGTTTCCTTCTGCTCGCTGTCGGTGCCATTTTCCTCGCGTCCTGGGCCGTTCGCTTCCTGGTCGTGGTGGTTCGGGCTGCGTTGTCAAGTTCCTCCGCTGCGAAACGTCCGTCGAGTCGACGACCTGTCCAAGAAGGCTCAGCTGATCGACCCCTGCATCTGGCCGCGTGGAGTGGCGATGTTGAACGAGCGAGGTCGCTCGTTCGAGGGGGGGCCAAGGTCAACGAAAGAGACGCCATTGGAGAGACCGCGATCTACCGAGCCGTTGAATGGGGGCACGCCGAGATGGTGCGATACCTGATCGATGCAGGCGCGGAGCTCGGCGCCTCCATGCCGAACCGCTCATCACCTCTCCACCGGGCAGCGGGTTGGGGGAACCTGGAAACGGTGAGGTTGCTGGTTCAGGCTGGGGCAGACGTACAGGCCTTGAACGAGGCGGGTTCAACGCCTGAACAAGTCGCGAGGGAGCGTGGCAAGCATGAGATCGCTTCGTACCTCGGCAATGCCCAGGTCGTTCCACCCGCGGCCTGAGCCATCCCTCGACCGGACGTGCCACGGCGGGCTTCGTCGACCGCATCCCGCAGTTCATGTCAAAGGCGAAGCCCGCACCATCTGCAGGTACCGAAGTATCAACGCATGAAGAACACACCCACCCCAGGACGGAAACTTTCGTTCGAAGCCGAGTTGGAGAACTGGGCCGAAGGAATGGACTACTGCGCCGTTCCGGTTCCGGCCGAGATCACCCAGGCGCTGGGGACAACGGGGCCGGTGTTGGTCCTCGCGCGCGTGAACGACTCGGAGCCCTTCCAGGTCAGCCTCTTTCCGGTCGGTGGCGGCCAGCACTACATTCGCATCAAGGCGAAAGTGCGTCAGGAGACGAACACCAAGACGGGTGATCTCATCCGGTTGCGCATGACGGTCCTCGATCGGGCCAGTGTCACGATTCCTGAAGACCTGCTCCGTGCGCTTCAAGCCGAACACGTGGTGGAGGCGTTCAAGTCACTGCCGCCCGGAAAGCAGAATTTCATGATCCGGCGAATCGACGAGGCGGTCAGCCCCAAGACTCGCGAGAAGCGAATCACGGATGTCGTGATGGCGGCCCACCAGCGGAGGGAGGAACTTGCAGACCAAGGGAACGTTGGACGCGGCACAAGTTCACCTCACGACCCTGCGGACTCCAAGCGCGACTGACTCTTCCATCGAGCCGACGTCCAGGGGGCCCATCACACCCTTTCGCTTCGGCCCCGGCGCGTTGTTGCATGGCAGGTCAGGCCCTCACGTCCAACATCAAGCATCGCAGCCTGGACGTCCATGAACCAGCCCTCTCTTTCGACGCGCATCGAGGCCTTGCAGGCGCAACCAGGCAGGGAGAAGTACGAACACTTTCTCTCCGTCTTCAGCCAGTCCTCGGTCGGAGTCGTGGTCGTCGGTGCTCCTGAGGGGAGCCCGGGCGGAACGCTGAAGGCGGATGGCGAGCGAACTTCA
>DATIDO010000503.1:0-5221 GCA_035456245.1 Polyangiaceae bacterium | reverse complement strand
GGTCATCGGGGTCCACTCGGCCAGCCCCGACACCACGCCGCCCAGCGTCCACACCATCCTGCCGGCGGACGGAGCGAGCGGGCAGCCGGTCACCAGCCGAGTGGGGGTGTCCTTCACCGACAACGTCGAGCTGGCCACCGTCGATGCGGGGGCGTTCATCCTGCGCCCGGTGGGCGGGGAGCCGGTCAGCGGGGTGTGGAGCGCCTACATGAGCGTGCTCTCCTTCTCGCCGGACGAGCCCTTGCAGCCCCAGACCCAATACGAGGTCGTGCTGCCGGCCGGGCGGATCAAGGACTACGTGGGCAACGGCATGGCGGCCGAGTTCCGCTCGACCTTCACCACGCGCTGAGGCGATGAAGGGACTCCTCCGTCGCTGGCTGCTTCTGGCGCTCTCTTGCCTCTGCTGGAGCGGCCCGGCGCGTGCCCTGACGGCCAGCTGGGTCGAGCGGCGCCCGGCGAAAGTGGGCGAGCCGCTGAGCCTGGAGCTGCGAGTCGAGGACGCCCACGGTGACGTGGAGTTTCGCTGGGACTTCGGCGACGGCGTCCGCAGCGAGTTCACGCTGGGCGAGAATCACGCCGAGCACACTTGGGCGGCGGCCGGTCACTACCCGGTGATCGTGGTCGTCCGCGACGAGCAGACGTTCACCAGCGCTTCGTTCGTGCAGACGGTGCACTACCCGCTCACCCCGGGGCAACCGCGCGCTTCGAGCAGCATCGTCTACGATCCGGCGCGCAAACGCGTCTACGTAGCCAACCCGGACGACGACACGATCAGCTCGGTCGACGCCGACACGCTGGAAAAGCTCGGCGAGGTCGAGGTCTACCGACGTCCCGAGGCGCTCGCGCTCGCCCCCGACGGTTCGCTCTGGGTGCTGCATCGCGACGACTGGGCCGTGGCAGTGGTCGACTTGGACGAATTCGAGATCAGCCGGGGCTTTCGCCTCCCTTACGCCTCGCAGCCCATCGGGCTGGTGATGAGCCCGACGGGCGATGCCGCTTGGGTCACGCTGCTCGCGCTCGGTCGCGTACTCTGCCTCGATCCGTCCACTGGTGAAGAGCTCGGTAGCGTGGAGATCGGCCCCTGGACGCGCGGGCTCGCCGTCTCCCACGACGGCCGTGAGCTCTTGGTCACGCGCTTCTTGTCGGCCGATGCGTACGGCGAGGTCGCCGCCGTCGACACGGCGAAGCTGGCGGTGACGCGGCGCTTCGAGCTTCTCCCGGATCTGACCGAGGACTCGGCGCAGCGCGGTCGCGGCCTACCGAACTATCTCTTTTCCGTTGCCTACTCGCCCGACGGCCGCCGCGCGTGGGTCCCCGCCAAGAAGGACAACATCGCCCGCGGCTCGGCTCGCGACGGTCTGCCGCTCACGCACGACAGCACGGTGCGGGCGATGGTGAGCGCGCTCGACCTCGCTGCTACCGAACCCGGCGCTGACCTGGGACAGGAGGCTCCGGCGCAGGAGGCTCCGACGCAGGAGGCGCTGGCCGAGCGCATGGATCTCGACGATCGCAGCCTGCCGGTGCACGTCGAGTTCAGCCCCCTCGGTGACTACGCCTTCGCCACCTTGGCCGGCTCGGCCACCATCGAGGTGCGCGAGACAGCCAACGGCGGCTTCGTGACCTCCCTGCAGGAGGCCGGAATCGCGCCCCGGGCCAGCGTGCTCGCGCCTGACGGCAAGCTGTTCGTTCACGGGTTCCTGAGCCGGAGCGTGGTCGTCTACGACGTGAGCAGGCTGATCTCGGAAAGGGACTCGCTCGGCAAACGGCTGGCCGAGGTCCCCCTGGTGGCTCGGGAGAAGCTCCCGGAGCAGGTGCGCCGGGGCAAGCGCATCTTCTACGATGCTCGCGACCCACGCATGTCGAACGAGGGCTACATCAGCTGCGCGAGCTGTCATTTCGACGGCTTCGAAGACGGGCGCGTCTGGGACCTGACTCATCTGGGTGAAGGGCTGCGCAACACGACCTCTCTGCTCGGTCGGCGTGGCATGGGGCACGGACCGGTCCATTGGAGCGGCAACTTCGACGAGATCCAGGACTTCGAGCAGCCCATTCGCGGGCACTTCGGCGGCGCGGGATTCTTGCCGGCCGAGGTGCCCCTCGGTTCGCCCCTGGGCGAGCCGAAGGTGGGCAAGAGCGCAGAGCTGGACGCTCTGGCCGCCTACGTGACGAGCCTCGACGCCGTGCATCCGAGTCCGCACCGGAGCCCCGATGGCTCTTTCACGGCGTCAGCCGAGCGGGGCGAGGTCGTCTTCTTCGAGAGCGGCTGCGACGAATGCCACGCGGGGCCCGACTTCACCGACAGCGCACTGGGGTTGCTGCATGATGTCGGCACGCTGCGCGACACCTCGGGGCACCGACTCGGCGAGGAGCTGCACGGAATCGACACACCCACGCTGCTCGGCGTGTGGGAGACGGCTCCCTACCTACACGACGGCTCGGCCCCCACGCTGCGCGACGTGCTCTCTACCCGCAACCCGAGCGATCAGCACGGCCACACGAGCCACCTCGACGAGGCTCAGCTGGATGATCTGGTCGCGTATCTCAGCCAGTTGGACGGCGATCCAGAGGTCCGTCTGCTGCCGTTCGAGCAGCCGACGGAGCCTGCGGACTCGGTTGAGCCAGCGGTGGCTGGCTGTGGCTGCGTCCTTTCGGGCGAGCACGTCGCGCCGGCGCGGGCTGGCTGGCTGCTGCTCCTGGTTTGGGGTGCGGCGCTGCGTCGACGCCTACGCCGCTCGTGAGAGCGCTCGAGCGCACAGCCGGGTGAGTGAGACGGATGGTGCTCGACGCGGGCCACACACGGGCCCGCGGTCAACGAGCCGAGGTGACCGAGAGCTGGACGTAGCAATAGGGGTGCTCCGGAAACAGGTCACCACATGCGTCCCCTGAGGCCCAAACCCCGAATTGCCAACGGAGGGTCGTCGCTGGTGATGCGAGGGGATCATTCAGGGCAGTCTCGAGAGTCTCGTAGCCCGTGCTGAGATGAAGTCCTCCAGTCACTTCCAACTCACATCCGGAGTGGTGGGCGATGAACGTTCGGGTGCGTGCCACTTCCTTGTAGCCAGGTATTGAAAAGCTGGACGGTCCGCCGCCTCCGACCGATGGACCGGGAGGGTCCAAGTAGTCCATCGTCACCAACGAGCACACGCTACTGAGGGGATGAATTTCGGTCGGACGAACGGCAAAAACGGTCGGGAAAACGAGGCTCGGGTCACATTCCGGAAGTCGTGCCTCTCCAGCTGGAAGGCCGAGTGAAGGCCCAAGTTGGAAAGTGTGCTCGTCGGTCGCGCACGGCGGAGGATCGCACGCCGTGCAGAGAAGGAGCCCAGCCAGGCACGCAGCCCTACTGGGTGTTGGGCAGGCAGGAGCTGTCCGAAGCCGCGCCCAGCAAGATCTCTCGAAGGTTCGTGCCACTGACCGTCACCCGAAATGCATGCCCGTTGGCCAAGCTATCGGGCGCGTTGCTGTGCTGCCAGATGAAAGCGCAACCGAAGTTCTCGTCCAGATTCCTGTGCATTCTCTGAGGAGTGCCACGTGGAACCCACGCGCCGCCCTCAGCTGAGCTGGTGTCTATCCCAAAGCGCTGGAGAACGGCTCACTCAGGCCTGCGGAGCTCGATGACTCAGGGCCTGCGGACCTCGATTACATTGTCGAGCACGCGCGAGATGCGCAGCGCGATGCGTTGTCCGACGGCCAAGGTCGAACCGCGGCTCTCGTCCAAGTAGTACTTGGCCTCGTCGGCGAGCTGGATCACGAACTTCTTCTGCGGCTTGCCGTCCGAGTCGACGGGGCGTTCGCAGGTTCGCACCTTGCCGCTGATCCAGCGCCCGGGGACCAGGGAGTCGAGCAACAGGAAGGGCCCGAGAAAGAACGAGACGATGCCGAGCAACAGGACCAGGATCGCGATCGGCGCGATGGGGGAGAAGAGGCCCGGATCGTAGAAGGCGACGTAGAAATTCAGGGCGCCGAAGGCGCAGGCGGCCAGTGATAGCAAACGGCGCTTGCCCCGCGTCTCCACGTTGCCCACGCGGAGCCAGTTGGGCTCGGGCTCGCCGCGTTGGAAGCAGTGGACGATCGAGTAGGCCATCACGATGGGCGCCATGGCGCAGAACAGGAGGACCAACCAGCTCAGCAGGATGGTGGTCTTCACGCCGAAGGTGCCGTCACTCCACAGGGCTTGCAGATCAATCAGCGTCCGGGCCGGTTCGAGGTCCTGACGGATGGTCGCGTAGATGCACCAGGCGGCGCTGCCCCCGATGGCGGCGAGCACGGAGACGCCGCCGATGACGCTGCCAACGCTCTTCTTCTCTGCCGTGCCGGTTGCCGGCCCGCTGGTTGTGGCCTCTGCCGCGTCACCGACCACTACCTTCGTCTCCCCGTCGGACATCGGCAGCATGATGCCGGTCGGGCCTGTCGAATCAACAGGCCTTGGTTAGAGCCGCCGTGCCAGGCCGTTTGCGGCGGCGGACGGGCGACTTCTCGGCCGCCGGCTCAGTGGGCCGTGAGGCGGAAGTCCGCGTAGTCGGCGCGGGCACGGGACTTCGTGTTGTCGGCGTCGCTGACGACGCCGACGTAGAGCAATTTCTCGTCGCCGACGGGGCCGAAGTGTTGCTCGTACAAGGCGCAGAGATCGACGGACTCCGTCTCGAACTGCCGCGTAGCCGGCGAGTGACGGAGCTCGAGCTGTCGGATCCCTCGTTGGTCCTTGCCGCGGGCCCCGGGCTTGGACAGCCAACCGAACTTGAAGCCGCGACCGCTACCGAACAGGCCAGGATTCTTGGTCACCACGTAGACGCTCGCGCCCAAGTCGAGCCAGGCGTCTTCGCCGACCTTCGGGTGCTCCAGCACACGCCACTTCCAGGAAAGGCGGCAAGCCGAACGCAGCGGGAGCTCGGGACTCCGAAAGGCGCGGCCGACGTGAACCGCGGGGATCTTCGACGTGCCGTCGTGGTCGGCGTGGAGGAAGTGGTCGCCGCCTTCGCTCGCCACGCGGTAGACGGCTCGGATCTCGCTGGCGTTCTGCCGCGGCGAGCCCCAATCGGCTGGAAACTGCACGAAGTTCTCGTGCCAGAGCGAGGCGTCGGCGTGGCTGGTCAGCGGGCTGAAAGTGAGCGCAGTGAAGGAGAGCGCCGTCAACGAGAGCGCTAGCGCGACCAGCGAAGGACGGAGGTGCCGCATGGGGGCCTGGTCAGGATCGCGTGGCAGGAGGCATCTCGAGGCCGAG
>DATIDO010000502.1:0-5168 GCA_035456245.1 Polyangiaceae bacterium | reverse complement strand
TCTCCCCATCGTCTCCTACGGCGTGGGGGCCGTCGGTATTGGAGCTGGCGTGGTTCTGTTGGTCTTGGCCGGATCCGATAGTTCAGCGGCGGACGCCATCGCCCGGGACGAGTGCTCCGCAGGTGTGAATGGCTCGCTCGTCTGCTCCCAGGACGAGAGCGATCGAATCACCGGGCTCGACGCCGACGCTGCGACGAAGCAGACGTTGGCCTGGGTTGGCTTCGGAGTCGGCGCGGTGGGCGCAGCTCTGGGGACCTACTTCTTGCTCGCTCCCAGCTCGAGCGGCGAGCGCGCGACGGCGAAGCTCCCCACCATCGCACCGCTGCCAGGCGGCGCCTTCGTGAGCTACCGCGCTTCGTTCTGACCCTTACGGCCCAAGGCACCTCCCATGAAGTTCTCCCCTCTTGCTGCTTCGCTCGCCTTCCTGGCTGCTCCTCTCACGGTGTCGGCCGTCATTTCTTCCTGTTCGCCGACGAATCGAAATGTCGTCATCGAGGACGAGGACGATGGCGATGAGGACAGCGACGGAGGTGGCGCGGGCGGTTCGGATGGCGCGACGGGCGGAGGCTCCGGCGTCTCGTGTACGAATGACGATCAATGCGTCGAGACTCCGGATTTTCCGATCTGCATCGACGGAAACTGCTCTCCCTGCCGGAACGACGACGATTGTGGGGACGGCCTTCCCTTCTGCTCGGGTAGTGGCCGCTGTGTCGAGTGTATCAGCGGCGATCAATGTGATTCCTACGTCTGCCTGGACGATTCGTCCTGCCTCGACGTCGACGAGGCGCTCTTCGCGTTGGCCCTGACGGGGTCTACCGACGCCGACTGTGGCGCGCTGGAGAAGCCCTGCGCGTTCATTCAGGACGCTCTGCCCCAGATGACTGCCGGTCGGTCGCACTTGGTACTGGTGCCGACCAATTCGGCTTTCGTCATTTCGAGCACGTTGACCATCGATCAGATTTTTCCCGTGGTCGTCCACGGAAATGGCGTGCGCATGGACATCTGGAGCGGTGGATTCCAGGTGACCGGTGCCGACGTCGTTCTCGACGAGTTCTACGTCCACGGCGGCGGAACAACGTCCGAAACCAGCCTGGTCGCGTGCACCAACTCGAAGCTGCTCGTCACTCGGGGGACGTTCGACAATTCGGGGGTCGGTGTCGGTGCTTCCGGTTGTGATCTCCGGATCGAGAACAGCGAGTTCACCGCTTTCGGGACGGAAGGGGTCCACGCCGACCCCTCCTGCACCGGGACGCCCGAGTGCGCTCGCGTCACCGAAATTCGGGGTTCGGTCTTCGACTCCATGCCGACGGCCGTATTCGCCAACGTTCCCGACGGCCTGATCGAGAACAACGTCTTCCGCAACTGCGGAACGGGCGACTACAACCGCTGTCTTCACCTCTACGCGGACGGAACGGTCGTCAGGTTCAATACGGCAGTCGGCAGCGGAAACTGCTCGTACACGGGGCTGTTCGCCTGCGTGGGCGCGAACATCGTGCTGTCGAGCAACATCAGCTTCGCCAACACCGAGGTTGCTGGGCCCTGTTACGACCAGGTCTACAACAGCTGTTCTTCGAACGGAAACACCATCGATCACGCGCTGTCCGAGGCGGCCTACCCGGGCACCGGGAATCGGACGGGTGACCCGCTGTTCGTCGACCTGGCGACAGGGGACTACCGTCTACAGGCCGACTCGCCCGCTATCGACGCGGGCAACGAGGACAACTCACCCGACCATGACTTGGGCGGCGTGCCCCGACCCCAAGGCGATGCTCCCGACATCGGAGCGTTCGAGTACGCGGAGTGAGGGAGCGCCCGGGGGCGCCTGCATTCGAGTGAGCGCCCTCGAACGCCAGCACGGCCGACTACGCTGGCCGCGCGGCTCAACCCGCCGCGCGGCTCGGGTGGTAGTCCAACACGCCGAACTCTTCCAAGACCTCGCGTCCGTCGAAGACACTGCCGAGGTTGCGGCAGAGCAAGAACGTGCCACCGAGCTTGCGCTGGAAAAACATGTAGGCAGGCGGGGGCGGGATCATCTCGGCCTTGAACTCGCGCAGGGCTCGCGCCCGCTCGTTCATACGCACGGATAGCCGCGAGGTGCGGAAATCGTAGGGACCTGGTTCCAGCGTGTGCGACAGCTCGAAGGCCGTCTCGAGCAACGCGTTGGTGAGACCGGGGCGTTCGTGGGTGCGGAAGCCCAGATCGTCCAGCACGGTGCGCAGCACCTCCGAGTCGCGTGCCTCGATGCCGCGAAAGGCGCGCCGGTAGAGGTCGCTCGTCTCGGGAGGCACGGCGCGTGTGGCGCCGAAGTCGAGCAGCACCAGCTCGGCGCGCTCGGAGTCGTAGAAGAAGTTGGCTGGGTTCGGATCCGTCTGCATCAGCCCGAACTCGAAGAACTCACCGAGCAGCAGCTCGAACAGCTGCCGTCCGACGCGATTGCGCTCGGCTTGAGGAGCCGTCTTGCTCCAGTCGAGCAGGGGCACGCCGGGGACCCGCTCCAGGGCGAGGATGCGCGACGTGGACAGCTCCGGGTAGGGACGGGGAATGCGCACGCCCGGCAGTTCACCAGCCACCCTGCGGTACGCGACCAGCTGCTCGAGTTCGCGCCCGTAGTCGACCTCGCGCCGCAGCTCGGCCTTGATCTCCTCGGTCAGCTCGTCGAGCGACAGGCCTTGGGGAGCGAGCCGGGTCATGGCCAGTAACGAGCGCAGATTGTCGACGTCGCTGTCGATGCTCTCGGCCACACCCGGGTACTGAATCTTCAGGACGATCGATTCGCCCGTCAGCGTCGTCGCGGCGTGAACCTGTCCGATCGAGGCCGAAGCCATCGGCTCCAGCGAGAGCGAACCGAAGCGCGAGGCGTAGTCCTTGCCGTACTCACGACGCAGCACCTCTTCGACCTGGGAGCGCGGCATGCGGTGCGCCGAGGAGCGCAAGATCTCCAGCGCCTTGGCGAACTCGGGCGGCAACAGGTTGTCGCCTTCCATCGACAACATCTGCCCGACCTTCATGGCGGCGCCTCGCAGCCGAGAAAGCCGCTCGGCCAGGAGCTTGGCGTTCTTGGCCGTCAGCAGCACGTGGGGGAGCTCTTCTTCCGCCTTCGAGGCGAGCCGACGCACCCGCTCGGCGGCGCCTTCGGCCGCCATGCGGCTGGCCGTCCCGCCCAGCTGCAACAAGCGAGAGAACCTCCCGCTCGGCACTCGTGACGAAGGGCGCCCGTCGTCGCTCATGAGGCCCCGTCAGCTGGAAGCCAGCAGGCCCAGCAGCTTGTTCGGCTGGATATTGTACTGCTTGGTGCAGTAGTCGCAGGCGATTTCGAGCGGCGCACCGTCTTCGATCATGTCCTGAATTTCGTTGCGATCCAGGGTGGCGAGCGCGGCCAAGAGGCGCTCCTCACTGCACCAGCAGGCGGACGAGATGCCCGACTTGTCCAGCTCGGTGAAGGGCATGCCCCACAGCAGCTCGTCGCGCAGCCACTCCGGAGTGAAGTCGGGGCGCAGCAGGTGTTCGATGGTGCGGAAGTCCTCGAGCCGTTCGGCCATGACGGCCAAGGGGGCACGGCCGACCTCGGGGAGCAGCTGCACCAAGTAGCCGCCAGCCGCGACCACGTTGCCAGCTTCGTCGAGCACGGTGCCGACCGCGAGCATGGTGTCGACCTGCTCCGACTCCTTCATGTAGGTCATGACGCCACGGGTGATGCCGCCGCCTTCGCCGACCTCGACCACTCCCTGGTTGATCGCGCCGTTGGGCAACGAACGGATCATCTGCAGCTTGGCGTCACCCGCAACGATCACCGGGGCGCCATGGTGAGCTTGCAGCAGACCGCGGGTTCGCCCCTCGGGCGCCGAGTCGGCCACCAAGGTTCCCTTCCCATCGGCCCCACGCACGATGCCCTGCACACGCAAATCGGGCGCCATGGTCTCGCGGAAGAGTACGGTGGCCGTCACCAGATCACCGAGGTTGCGGGCATCCTCGCCGTGAGCCTTCTGCAGGCGCGCGATCTCGCGGGCCGTGTCGGTCGTGCGGGCAACAATCACTCGGAAGGCGCCGTCGTCGGTGATGGCGCGGACACTCGAATCGGCAATGGGGGACGTCTTCTCGGTCACGGCTCTGCTGCGGTGTAACACAGAGAACGAGGCTGGCGACCCGCACGGCGCACCCGCGTGCGTTTCCAGGGTCGACGAAGACGGCCCCCCGGGCGCCTGAGGCGCCGGAGGGCCGTGGAGGGCTTTTCGCTCCGAGTCGAGGCGCCGCCAGGGCGGCGCCTCTTCGGATCAGCGCACCGAGAAGATGCCCTCTTGCGCGCCCGGAGCGGTCGCGAAGAGCTGCAGATTGATGTGGAACCGGGGGCCCTGGAAGTACTCGAGCACCATGTCGTGATCACCGGCGGTCAGATCGATGGAGCCTTCCTTGACGACCGGGGCATGCACGCCATCGTTGTCGATGACGACCTTGCCATCGATGGTCAGCTTGGCACCGTCGTCACTGGAAATGCGGAACTTCCAGTTACCGGCCGTGGCCACAGAGAACGAGCCGGTGTAGCGGATGGCGAACCACTCGAAGAGATCGACGACGCCCGGGAAGCCGTTGCTCCACTCACGCGTCGCGATGTCCCATTCGCAGGCATAGACCACCGAGGCCTGCTGGTACTGCGAGTAGTCGGTGGGCAGCTTCTTGGCGTTCTCCGCGATCGGATAAACGATGCCCTCGAAGCAGCCCTTGACCGGCTGGTCGTAGCCGAAGTCGTTTTCCGGAGGCTCCGCCGGAGGATCGATGGGTGCCTCGGGATCGGGCGTGGGCTCCGGCTCGGGAGTGGGCTCCGGTTCGGGAGTGGGGGTGGGCGTCGGAGTGGTGGTGCCGGGCTTGGTGGGCTTGGTCGGCGTCGTCGGCTTGGTGGGCTTGGCCGGCGTCGTCGGCTTGGCCGGAGGCTTGGTAGCGGGCTTCGGCTTGGGAGGGTTGGGGTTGCTGCCGGCCTTGGGCACCTTGGCGCCGCCTTTGCCGGTGATCTTCACGCTGGCGCCGGCCTTCAACTTCACCGAGAGAGCTGCCGCCGAGAAGCCCTTGGCCTTGCCGGCCGTCGAGAGCCCGCTGGCGCGCGGCTTGGTGCGGAAGGTGAAGCTGGTCGAGCTGCTGCCGCTCGTCTTCACCGAACTCGACGCGCTGCCGCTGAC
>DATIDO010000501.1:0-13824 GCA_035456245.1 Polyangiaceae bacterium | reverse complement strand
GGGCGCTCGCGATGTCATGGGTGACGTAAAGGTACCCAATGCCACGCTCGCGCTTCAGCTCATCCATCAGGTTGAGAATGCCCATGCGGATCGACACATCCAGCATGCTGATCGGTTCGTCGGCCAGGATGACCGACGGGCCGACTGCGAGGGCTCGAGCAATGGCGACGCGTTGACGCTGGCCGCCGCTCATCATGTGCGGGTACTTGGCCGCAAACTCCTCGGCGGGCCGGAGCCCCACCGTGTCGAGCAAATCCAGCACCTTCCGTTGCAAATCGGAGCCCTTTTTGGCCCGACCATGGCGCAGGAGCGGCCGCTCCAAGTGGTACGCGACCGTGTGCAGGGGGTTCAGCGAACCGAACGGATCCTGGAAGATCATCTGCACCTCGCGGCGGTACGCCATGCTGGCGTCGCGGGGCTCGCGGGCGAGCAAATCCTCGCCACGGAACAGGATGGTGCCAACCGTGGGCTGCTCCAGCCGCGAGAGCACCTTCAAAATGGTGCTCTTGCCACTGCCGGACTCGCCTACGATCGCGATGACCTCGCCGGCTCGCAGCTCGAACGACACCTCGTTCAAAGCCCGCAGCTGCTTGGGCTTCCAACCATCGCCCACCGCGAAGCTCTTACCCAGGTTGGTCACCTGAAAGAGCGGTGCGGACGCTTTCATCTGCGACACGGGGGCGTCGTCGTTCATTGCGCGTCTCCGTCTTCGGACCCTGGTTCGTTGGGCTGCGAAGCCCGCGCCGTTGGAGCCCGCGCCGCTGGATCCTGCGCCGTTGAAGGCTGCGCGCTTGCTCCGCGTTCCTCGACGCGGTGACACGCGGCCACGCGGCCTCCGTCGAGCGACAGCAGGCTGGGCGTCTCGGAGCGGCAGCGGTCGTTGGCATCCGGGCAACGCGGATGAAAGCGGCAGCCTGCGGGGGGATTCCGCATGTCGGGAGGGGAGCCGCCGATGCCCTCCTGGCGGCGCTTGGGGCCGTGCAGAGCCGGAAACGAGTTCATCAGGCCGCGCGTGTAGGGGTGCTGGGGCGAGCCGAAGAGCTGTTTGGCAGGCGCCACCTCGCAGAGGCGGCCGGCGTAGAGGATGCCGACCTGATCGCAGAACTCGAGCATCAGGCTCAAGTCGTGGGTGATGAACAGGATCGAGAATCCGAGCTTCTGCTTCAGCTCCCCGATTTGCTGGAGGATTTCCTTCTGTACGACGACGTCGAGCGCGGTCGTCGGCTCATCCATGAACAGCAGCGGCGGATTGAGCGCCAGGGCGATGGCGATGACCACACGCTGCCGCATGCCACCCGACAGCTGGTGCGGGTAGCTGCCCAGGCGCGAACTTTCGATGCCGACCAGTTTCAGCAGCTCGGCGGCGCGCTCGAGCGCCCGAGCACGCGGAGCCTTCTCGTGGGTCTCGATCACGTCGGCGATTTGCGCGCCGATGGTCATGACCGGGTTCAGGGCGTTCAGGGCGCTCTGGAAGACCAGTGCCACCTTCTTCCAACGGAAGGCACGCAGCTCGTCCTCGCTCATGTCGAGCACGTCGCGTCCCTCGTAGAGAACCTGTCCGCCGGTGATCAGCGCAGGTGCTTGCAGCAGGCGCATGGCGGCCATGGCGGCGGTCGACTTCCCGCTGCCCGACTCGCCGGCCAAGCCGAAGACCTGGCCACGCTGAATGTCGAACGACACGCCGTCGACGGCCCGCACATTTCCACGGGGCGTCACGTACTCGACCACCAAGTCGCGGACGGAAAGCAGGGGCGTACTCATGCTTCCCCCTCCGGCCCCCGGCTGCCTGCTTTGGCCGACGAAACCGACCCAGGTTGGGTTCGGAGGACCGGCGGGACCTGGGTGTCTGCCTTGGCCGACGAAACCGACCCGGGTTGGGTTCGGAGGACGGGGGTGGAGAAGCCGGCCGTGGCGCCGGCTTGGGCCAGGATGCGGTTGAAGGCGCCGGCGGAGCGGAGGCGGGGGTTGGTGATTTCGTCGATGGCGAAATTCACCAGGACGAGGGCGAAGCCGACCAGGGCCACACAGATGCCCGTCGGCGCGATGGTCCACCAGGACTCGGTCAGCAGATCCTGGTTGTTGGAGGCCCAGTACAGATTCGTTCCCCAGGTGACCTGGCTGACGTCACCCAGGCCCAGGAACTCGAGGCCCACCTGGGCACCGATGGCGTAGACCGTCGCGCCGATGAAGCCCGAGACGATGATGCTGGTCATGTTCGGGAACAGCTCGAAGAACATGATGCGCAACCGGCTCTCGCCGCCGACCAACGCCGCCTTCACGAAATCCTTCTGCGCGAGCGAGAGCGTCTGCGCGCGGATGACACGAGCGTTCCAAGCCCAGCCCGTCAGGATCAGAACGAAAGCCATACTGGCCGGTCCCGCCTCCAGGTAGGCCGCCAAAACGACGGCCAACGGCAAGCCCGGCATGATCAAGAAGACGTTCGTCAGCAGGGACAACAGGTCGTCGACCCAGCCCCCCAGGAAGCCCGCCGCGATGCCGATGGTTGCGCCGATGAACGTCACCACCAGCCCCACCACGAAGCCGAGCACCAGCGAGGTCCGCGCTCCGGCGATGGTTTGGGCGAAGACGTCTTGTCCCTGGCGTGTCGTGCCGAGCCAGAACTCGGTGGACGGTGGCGCCAAAGGATCGCCCAGGAACTCGGCCGGATCGCGCACCAGCCAGGGGCCAACCAGCGCGATCAGCGCGAACGCGCCCAGGATGAGCAATCCGAACGTGGCTTTGCGATTCTGCAGCAGGTCGCGGAAAAAGCTCATCGGCGCGTCCTCGGATCGAGGAAGACGTAGGCCACGTCGACCAGCCAGTTGGCGGCCAAGACGGCCACGGTGATGGACAAGAACAGCCCCTGCATGAGCGGGAAATCCTGGCTCTTCACGGCCTGGAACAGCAGGAAGCCCTGGCCGGGGTAAGAGAACACGATCTCGGTCAGCAGCGAGCCGGACAGCACGAAACCCAGCGCCATGCCGAAGCCGGTGATGTTCGGTAGGAGCGCGTTGCGCGCGGCGTAGTGCAGCATGACGCGCGAGGGTGACAGGCCCTTGGCCTGCGCCATGGTGATGTAGTCCTCGGCCAAGATGCCGATCATGGTGTTGCGCATGCCGAGCAACCAACCGCCCAGGGAGGCGATGACGATCGACGTGGCGGGCAGCACGGCGTGGTGAATGGCGCTGAGCACGAAGGGCCAGTTCCAGCCCATCGTCAGCTGATCCGCATAGGCGTGGCGCACCGGAAACCAGCCGCCGACGAAGCCGAGCGAGAACAGCAGCAGCATGGCCATCCAGAAGTACGGGAAGGCGCCGAGGAAGATGAACGCAGGCGGGGCGACGCTGTCGAGCCATCCGCCGCGGCGCCAGGCCGCCAAGAGGCCCAGGGCGCTGCCCAGCACGAAGCTGATCACCACGCTCGTGCCGGCCAAGAACAGCGTCCACATCAGACCCGAGCCGATCACCTCGGTGACGCGCGCCGGGAAATAGGCGACCGAGATGCCGAAGTCGCCGTGCAACAGGCTCTTCACGTAGTCGAAGTACTGCACGTAGAGCGGCGCATCGGTGTATCCGAACACCTTCTTCATCGCCGCCAGGGCCGAGGGCTCGAGCCGCCCCTGGAAGCGAGCCTGCAGCGCGCTGGCCGGATCACCGGGAGCGAGGCGCGGGATCAAGAAATTGAGGGTGAGCGAGACCCAAGCGGCGAGCAGGTAGAAGCCGAGTCGGCGCAGCAAGAAGCGCATGTCAGTGGGCTCCCTCGGTCTGGGTCGACGTGTTGCCAGTCGTTTTCCCAGTCGACGTGTGAGCGGCGGAAGTACCGGTGTTCGGCTCCAGCTCGACGAGCGTCAGCAGGTAGCCCGGCGCCTTGTAGGGGGCGAGCGCGGCGTAGGGGTTCTCCTTGGTTGGGAAGCCGCTGATGCGCGTGGACACGTACTCGCCCCAGGCGGGGCCGGGGAACAGCGGCAGCGTGGGCGCGTTCTCGAGGAAGATGCGCTCGAGCGCGCGGGCCAGCTCCAGCTCTTCCTTCGGGTCGCTGGTGCGAGCGAGCGCGGACAGCAAGCGGTCGGCTTCCTTGCTGCCGAAGCGTTGCCAGTTGTGCTCGGCGGCGACGCCGAGCGGCTTCACCGTCTCGGTCGACATCTGGCGGTGGTAGTAGGTGTAGAGCGAGGGGCCGCCGGTGGTCGAGTACGAGATGCTGAGGTCGTAGTCGCCGGTCTGCTGGCGTTGGAAGTAGGCGCCGAAGTCGTAGGTGCGCAGGGTGGCGTCGATGCCCACGGCGCGCAGGTTCTTGGCGATGATTTGGCCTGCGATGATCCAATCGGACCAACCGGCCACGCAGTTCACGTCGACCTTCCAGGGACTACCGTCGGGCAGCGTGCGCACGCCGTCGGGACCCACGCGCAGGCCTGCCTGATCGAGCAGGGCTGCCGCGGCGACGGGATCGTGACGATTGAAATCACCGATCTCGTCGATCAGCTTCTGATCTTTGTAGCGGGCGTACAGATCGGTGAGCCCGGTGGGCGGAGCCGGATCGGTGTAGCCCTGCATGGCGATGCGGGTGATCAACTGGCGATCGATGGCCTGGCTGATGGCCTTGCGCACACGCACGTCTCCATACGGTTTGCGCAGGTGGTTGGGGTAGAGCATCACCGTGCCCTCCACCTTGGCGAACTGGTAGCCGTGGTGCTCGCGATCCTTGGCGACGAAAATGCGATCGATCGCCGGCACGAACAGCGCGGCCCAGTCGAGCTCACCGCGCAGCAGCGCCAAGCTGGCCTGCTCGTTGCCGGGGAAGGCCGGCACGCGCACCGCCTGGACCTTGGGCTTGCCGGGCTGCCAGTAGCGCGGATTGCGACCCAGCTCGTAGACCTGCGTCTTGAAGCTGCGGATCTCGGTGAAAGGCCCGGTGCCGACGGGATTTTCGTCGCGGAAGGTGACCGGATCGGTGACGTCCTTCCAGGTGTGCTCGGCGACGATGGCGCTCTCGCCGATGAAGAACAGCGCCGGCACGAAGGGCTCGGCGAAGTGCACGTGGACGCGGTGATCGCCCTCGGTCTCGATCGAGCGGAGCTTCACCCAAATGGCGTTCTGATCGAGCGCCGGGTAGCGTTTCATCAGCTCGAAGGTGAAGGCGACGTCGCGGGCGGTGAATGGCCGACCGTCGGACCACAGCACGCCTTTGCGTAGCTCGAAGGTGAGCGTGAGGTTGTCGCTGCTCCAGCCGTAGCTCTCGGCCAGCCAAGGGACGTATTTGCCTTGGGCGCTGTTGTAGATCAGCAGCGGTTCGTAGATCGCGCCGACGGTGCCCCAACGAGCCTGACTCTGCAGGAACGGGTTGAAGTGTCGGATCCAAGTGGCCGACTGCGTGGGCACGACGGTGACCACACCGGGATCGTGTTCGACCGATTGCCGACGACAGGCTGGCAATGCCAAGGCCATCGCGAGCGCAGTGGCGCCCCCGAGGGCACGGCGCCTGCCGAATGAAGGGAAGCGGTCAAACACGGGCCGAAGCGTTTAGCACAAACCTCGGTGATTCCCGAGACACTGGAATTCATGGGAGGGAAGCGCTGAGCCTGGGTCGGCGCTGGTACGCGGCGCTGGTATCCGGTGCCCCGGTCCGGGTCGGGGCCGCGAGACGCCCGACCGAGCCTTCGCCCGAACTCACGCGCGGGGGAGTTGGAGCTCGCGTCAGCTCGACTCGATTCGGATCGAAAGATCCGAATCTGGCTCAGCTGTGCCAACTCGGTGGTCGGGGCTACCACCGAGACAGCGAGATTTCTCGTCGTTCGAGTCGGCATGATCTTTGCGAATCGACCGGCCGCGATGGCAGGCGGGAGGAAGTGGGTTCGCTGGGGATGGGTCTTGCCGTTGGCGGCAGGCGTGGGCACCGGCATGGGCGGATGCCGCGATGATGCTCGGCCGTCACCCGGCGATCTCGGCGGAGGTGGTCTCGGATCGGATGGGACGGGTGGGAGTGGGCCGCCGTTCGATGCGTGCGCCGACTCGCGCGAAGACAAGGTCTTCGTCTGTTCGGGCGACGTAGACGTGTACCGCGAGGGCAACGCGTGGGTGGTGCGCGCGCGCGAAGGAGCGAATGGCGGCGCGGGCGGGTACGGTGGCGCCGACGGAGGCGCGGGCGGTGTGTCCTCCGAGGGGCCCATCGCGAGCCATGTCCCTTGGGTCGAATGGGGCGAAGCGGCACCGGCGCCGGACGACGTGATCATCCAGTTCCGCCTGTGCTCGCTCGACTCTGTGGGGAGTTCCCTCTTTGCGGGTCCGGTTCAGCGGGTGCAAGTGCTCGCCGCCGGCGAAGAGGTCTGCCGAGGTTACAGCTCCCTCTTCGTCGACCAGCGCGCCGACGGAGCTGGCTGGATGGGCGGCGTGGGTACGAACTTGGTGGTGCGGGTGCCTGCCGCCGACTTCGAGTGTCTGTCCATGGGCCGAGGACTCACCGAGTGCCTCCACTGAGCTCTCCATTGAGCTCTCCACCGAGCTCCTCCAATGAGCTCGGGGCCATGGCGCGACGCTCCGAACCGGCCGATTGCAGGGTTCGAATTGCGAGGCCACCACCGTTCGCTCTAGCCTGCGTTCATGTGGCTCCGCCCGATTCGCTACTCCGGGACTTTCACTGCGGCTCTGCTGGCGGCGCTTGCGCTTGCAGCCTGTGATCGGCGCACGGCCGAAGAAAAGGGCCGTGACTACGCCGAAGACAAGCTCGACTTTGCTCAGGGCGCCGCCGACACACTCAAGGAGAAGGGCAAGACCCTGGGGCAGACCGCCGGTCACGGCGTAGGCGATCTGGTCAAGGGCGTGGGCTCGGGGGTCAAGGACGCCGCCCGTCCCGAAGTGCCGACCCAAGCCGAGCCTGCAGCGCTCGCCGCCGGCGTCAGCGTGCACCACGCCCAAGAGGGAGCGCTCGACGGAGACGTGCGTTGGATCGACACCTACGTCGAATTCGCCAAGGTTTTCCAGGGCCGCCTCGAGCTCCTGGCCTTCGATGCCGCTGGCCAAGAGCTGGGGCGCGGTGTGCTGACCGACGCGCTCGATCTACCCGCCGGCAGCCGTGAGCAGCTCAGCTTTCGCTTTTCGGCCACGGTGCGCTTCAGCCATGTCACCCGCTACACGCTGCGTTTCCTGGCCGGTCCCGAGGTGAAGGTGGTCGAGGGGCTGGCGGGGGTGAGCGTCTCGCAGTTCCGTCAGAAGGGCGCGGCCGTCACCCTGTACGTGAGCTTTGCCTCGGCCTGGAAGGGCACTCTCGAGCTGCGCGCCTTCGGGGCGGATGGTGCCGAGCTGGGACGCAGCAAGAAGACAGCGAAGCTCACGCAGGCAGCCGATTCTGCCGAGTTCATGGACTTCACTTTCGACGAGCGCGCGCGGCTGGAGCGCGCCACCCGCTTCGAGCTGCGCTGACGACGGCCGCGCCCACCGACCACTCCTCCGGCCGGTCGACACGACACGAGCAGGAGCTGCCCGGGACCTGCCACGGGCAGTGAGGCCATGGCAGACTGGGAGTGTGAGCTACCTGCACGGCTACTCCGAGCGTGAGTCCGATCGACTGCGCCACCAAGCGACCTTCTTGGCTCGTTGGGTGCTGAACGACCGGCCATTGGTCGGTGCGCGTCGCATCCTCGAGATCGGCAGCGGTGTGGGTGCCCAGACCGAGCTGTTGCTCGATTGCTACCCCGGCGCGCACGTCGTCGCTGTCGAGCGCGAGCCGGCCAACTACCACGAGCTCACGGCCTGGTTGGCCCAGCGGCCGAGCGCGGCGCACCGAGTCAGCGCGGTCCATGCCGACGCCCGCGAGCTGCCAGCCGATCTCGAGTCCTGTGACGCGGCCTACGTGTGCTGGGTACTCGAACACGTGGAACATCCGGTCGAGCTGCTCGGTGCCATTCGCCAGCACCTGGTGCGTGGTGCGCGCCTGCTCGTCCAGGAGGTCTTCAATCGGAGCTGGACCGTCCACCCCACGCCGTCGACCCGACTGACGAGCTACGTTCGCGCTTTCGACACCCTGCAGGAGCGCTTCGGCGGGGATCCGAACGTGGGGAGCAAGCTCGGCCAGCTGCTGCACGAGGCTGGCTACGTGGACATCGTCACCAGTGCCCTGCTCATCCAGGTCGATGACCGCGATCCGGCCGAGCGGGCCGCCATGTTCGACTACCTGGCGGAGCTCTATCGCTCGGCCGAGGGCGGGCTGGTGGCAGCCGGCATGGCCACCGAAGCCGACGGCGAGGCGGCCCAGGAGGAGCTGCGGCGACTCGGCCGCACTCCAGGTGTCGTCTTTCACTACACCGCCGTTCGGGCGCTCGCGCGCACGGCCTGAGCCCACGCCGGTTCGGTGAACGGGTGCAGTGAACCAGTGCAGTGGACCCAGAGGTGCTCCGACATCCTCACACACGTTCGCGTGCACCCCCGGATTGGTCATCCACTCACCCACTGGGACGGTGGTAGGCTGCCTCGCTCATGTCCGCGAACTTCGCCTCGGCTTCGTCCTCGGTCGTCTCCTTTCCTACCCGTCCACAGAACGTACCGGCGCAGCTGACTGCGCCGACGGCCGCTTACAAGCGTCAGGTCTGGGTCGCCGTGTGTGGCCTCCTGGCCTTCGTCACGGTCTACGCGGGACTCACCTTCTTCATCGTGCGTAGCGCCTACCTGGCCTTCACCAACCTGGGCGGGGACTCCACGCTGAAGAACCTGGTCGTCGGCGTCTTCGGCAGCGTGCTCGCGGTGTTCCTGGTCAAGGCGCTGTTTTCGGTGAAGAAGGGCTCGCTCACTCAAGATCACGAGCTGCGTCGGGAGGACGAGCCGCAGCTCTTCCGCTTCTTGGACCGGCTGGCCGCCGAGACCGGTGCGCCCCGCGCTCATCGGGTGTTCGTGTCGCCTCGCGTCAACGCGGCCGTCTTCTACGACATTTCGCTGGCCAGCTTCTTCGTGGCCGGCAAGAAGAACCTGGAGATCGGCTTGCCTTTGGTGAACGCGCTGACGCTGAGCGAGTTCACCGCCGTGCTCGCCCACGAGTTCGGTCATTTCGGCCAGAAGTCGATGGCCGTCGGGCGCTGGGTTTACATCGCGCGTCAGGTGGCCGCTCACCTGATCGGCACGCGCGACTGGCTCGATTCCTTCCTGCGTGGCCTCTCGCGCACCGACATCCGCATCGCCTGGGCCGGTTGGGCCCTGCGCTTCTTGGTGTGGTCGATCCGTTCGATCCTCGATCTGGCCTTCCGCGTCGTGGTGCTGGCCGAGCGCGCGTTGGGGCGCGAGATGGAGTTCCAGGCCGACCTGGTGGCCGTCAGCGTCACGGGCAGCGAGGCGCTCATTCACGCACTGGCCAAGCTGGGCGCGGCGGACGAGGCCTGGGACGAGGCGCTCTCGGTCGCGGCGAGCGAAGCGTCGAAGGGGCGGCGCGTCCCCGATCTGTTCACGATGCAGCTGCACGTGATCGAGCGCACCCGCGTGCTGCTGGCCGATCCCGAGTACGGCCGCCCCAAGGCTCCGAGCGGGGCGCGACCGGCCCACCGCGTTTTCTCCGAGGAGCTGGCGGAGCCCCCCAAGATGTGGTCGACGCACCCGACCAACCGCGACCGCGAGGAGAACGCCAAGCGCACCTTCGTGGATGCGCCGCTCGACGAGCGGGACGCTTGGGTACTGTTTGCCCAGCCGGAGAAGCTGCGCGCCGAGGCGACGAGCCGTCTGCTGGCCTCTGGGTTCGAGGAGGCTCGCCAGGAGCTGACACCATCGGAGGCGCTGGCCGCCGTCGACCGCATCTACGAGCGCACCGCGCTGCACTCCCGCTACCGAGGCTGTTACCTGGGACGCTCCGTCGTATTGGCCGCCAAGGATCCAGCTGGTCTGGTGACCTCCTTCTGGCCGGCGCCGCTGGCCGCCCCGGCGCGACTGGACGAAGCTTACCCAGAGGCCTTTCGCGCGCTGCTCGGCGAACTACGCGCCAGCCAACGAGAGAAGGAGGCCTTGCGGGCCATTCATCTGGGCAACGCCGAAGCGGCAGGAGGCGTGATTCGCTACAACGGCAAGACGCTCCGTCGCCGCGCGCTGCCTTCGGTCCTGGAAGAGCTCGACGCCAAGATTGCCGGGCAACGTGCGCGCTTGGCCGAAATGGACAAGGCCTGCCGCGACGTCCACTTGGCAGCCGCGGCAAGCATCGGCAACGGCTGGCCGGAATACCTGGCGGGCCTGCTGCAGCTGGCCCACTACGCGGGCCATCAAGCGGCCAACGTCGACGACGCCTACGGCCACTACACGAACGTCCTGCACATCGTCACCGCCGATGGCAATGTGTCCGGTAGCGAGCTGAAGCGTCTGGTGAAGGCGGGCATCGAGCTCCAGCATGCGATCGCGCAGGTGTACGAGCTGCGTGACAAGGTGCTCATGCCCGACGTCGTGAAGGCCGCGTGGGACAACCAGGAGTGGAAGGAGCTGCTCGACGACGAGCTCGGCCTCCCCATGCCGACCAACGAGAACATGAGCACCTGGGTCCAGCACGCGGGCGGCTGGGCCGAGGCCACCCGCGGGATCTGCGGCGCGTTGGAGCGGCGCGTGACGGATGCGTTGCTCGAGGCCGAGCATCGGGTGGCCGAGGCGGTGCGCTCGGGCACGCCACTCGAGGAGGCCCCATCGGCGGGCAAGAGTCCCAAGAAGTACCCGACGCTGCTTGCCGGTGAGGAGCGACCGATCCAACGCAAGCTCGATCTCTGGGACAGGTTCCAGCTGGCCGACGGCTGGCTGGCGGGCACGGCGCGCCTCGCCGTGGCCGGTGGCATCCTGGCCTTCGCGCTCGGCAACGCCCACTCCGATGCGCGGGTGACCGTCTTCAATGGGACGGGTCAGCCCGTCGTCATCGAGCTGGGCGAGCAGAAACTCACGGTCGGCAATGGTCAGAGCGGAGAGGTGGAGGTCTTCGGCAGCTCGGAGCTGCCCGTGGTGGCGCGGACGGCTGGTGGTGTGGAGCTCGAGCGCTTCGACGCAGACGTCTCACGCACGGCGTTGCACTACGTCTACAACGTGCGCAGGGCCGCAGCGCTCGTCGAGTGGGACGCGGCGTACGGCTCGAGTCATCCCGGCCCCAATCGGGTGATTGGGCAAGAGCGCTGGGTGGTGACCGACGCGCAGTACGTATTCACCGAGCCGCCCGATCAAATCCAGATGAAGGGCTCGGGCGAGGTCCGCAAGGCGCTCTCGGCCGTCCCGCCCGAAAGCCTGAAGGAAGACGAGGAACCGGCCGCGGAGGGCGCGACGGAGCCCTCCATCACGGGGTCGGAGCCGCGCTGACGTTCCGGCGAGCGGGGCGCAGCTCGTGACCGAGGCGCGCCCCGAACTCGACTCAGGGGTGGGGGGCCGGTGGCTTGGCGTCGGCCGGCGTCGTCTCGGCCGGCTGGGCCGCAGGAGCGGTCTCGGTCGGCTTCGCTTCGGTCGGCTGGGCCGACGGCGCGGTCTCGGTCGGCTTGGCGTCAGCCGACTTCCTTTCGGTCGGTTGGGCCGGTGCGCCGCCTCCCTGGTCCTTCGGCGGTCCCTCCTTGGCGTAGGAGAGCCAACCACCACCGAGGGCCTGGTAGAGGTTCACCAGCGCGACCAGCTGTTGCTTCTTGGTGCGCACCAGCTCGAGCTCGGCGTCGAGCGAATCGCGTCGAGTCAGCAGAACTTCCATGTAGTCGGCGCGCGCCGTCTGAAACAGCGTGTTGGACACGTCGACGGCATCGGTGAGCAAACGGACCTGATCTTTCTGCAGATCGTAGGCTTTGCGCAGGTTGTCGAGCACGCTCACCTGGTTCACCACGTCGGTGAACGCCTGCAGGATCGCGCGCTCGTACTCGTACACCGCCTGCACCTGGCGCGCGTTGGCCGAACGGTACTGGGCCGTGATGGCGGCCCGGTTCAGCAGTGGCGCCGTGAGGCCACCCGCCGCGTTGTAGATCAGCGACTCGGGCGTCGTGACCAGGTGCTCGATGTTGAAGGAGTTGTAGCCCACCCCGGCGTCGATGCTGAGCGAGGGGTAGAAGGCAGCCTTGGCCGACTTCACGTCCAGCTTGGCAGCCTCCAGTGCCAGCTCCGCCTGGCGCACGTCGGGGCGGTTCTCCAGAAGCTTGGACGGTAGGCCCGTGTGCAAGCTGGCCGGGATCGGCTCGTCGAAGGCCGCCGCGTTGCGCGCGACGGGCTGCGGAAAGCGGCCGACCAGGAAGTTGATGCGGTTCTCGGCCAGCACCCTCTCCTGCTTCAGCTCGAACAGGCGGCTCCTGTTCTTGGTGACTTCGGCCTCGAAGCGCTGGACCGCGAGCTGGGTGACGCGCGCGGCGGCTTTCTGGATCTTCATCACCTCGAGCGCGTCGGTCTGGATGGCGATGTTGCGCTCCACGACCTCCAGCTCGCGGTCCAGAGCGACCAACTCGTAGTAGGAGCGGGCGATCTCGGCGACCAGCTGCGTGACGACGAAGTTCCGGCCCTCGACGCTGGACAGGTAGCGCAGCTGCGCCGACTTGGCGGCGTTGCGCAGCTTGCCCCAGACGTCGACCTCCCACGAACCGCGGAGACCGAAGCCGAAGTCGCCCATGTGCTCGTCCAGGCCGAGCGATTCGTCGACCTGGCCGTGGCGGGTGTAGCGACCGACCTTCTCGACGCCGGCGCCGGCGTAGGCGTCCACCTTCGGCAGGTAGTCGCCCTTGCGGGCATCGATCTCGGTCTGCGCGATGATGATCTCCTGGAGCCGGATGTTCAGCTCCTGGTTGTTGCGCAGCGCCGCCTCGATCAGCGACCGCAGCTCCGAGCTGCCGAAAAACTCGCGCCACTTCTGCTGGGCCAAGCTCTGCCCCTCGTTCGTCCCGTCGGCGGAAAAGGCCTGGGGGACGTCCTTCTTGGGCTCGCGAGGCTCGTTGCCTTCCAGGGAAGGGGCGCAGCCTGCCGCCAACAAGCAGGCGGAGAGGGCGACGCCCCCGAGTCGAGTTCGATCAAACTTCGCCACGGTGGGGCACCTCGGTGAGCGGTTCGTTGTCCTCGTTGCGCACCAGCTGCTTGCCGTCCGCCAACGAGCCAAAGATGAAGTAAAGGCCTGGAACGATCACGACGCCGAACACGGTGCCGAACAACATGCCACCCAGCGCCGAGGCGCCGATGGTGCGGTTGCCGACGGCACCGGGACCCGTCGCCAACACCAGCGGCACCAGGCCGGCGATGAAGGCGAAGGACGTCATCAGAATGGGGCGGAAGCGAACCTTCGCGCCTTCGATCGCGGCGTCTACCAGCTCGGCGCCCTCTCGGCGCTTCTGCACGGCGAACTCCACGATCAGCACGGCGTTCTTGCCCAGAAGGCCGACCAACATGACCAGGCCCACCTGGGCGTAGATGTCGTTGGCCAGACCCATGACCTTGAGCAGGAAGAAGGAGCCGAACACACCGGCCGGCAGCGAGAACACCACGGCCAGCGGGATGATGAAGCTCTCGTACTGCGCCGCCAACACCAGATAGACGAAGGCCAGCACCAGCAAGAAGATGTAGAGCGCCTCGTTGCCGCGCTGCGCTTCGTCGAAGGACAAGCCTTCCCAGGCGATGTCGTAGCCGCGAGGCAGCGTCGCCGCCGCGACCTGTTTGACCGCGTCGATGGCGTCGCCGCTGGTGTAGCCCTTGGAGGGGCCACCGCGGATGGCCGCGGAGTTGTACAGGTTGTAGCGGGTGATCTCGTTGGGACCCTGGCGCTTCTCCATGGTCATGAAGGCCGAGTACGGCACCATCTCGCCGCGGTCGTTCTTGACGAACAGGTTGCTGAGGTCTTCAGGATACCGGCGGAATTCGGGTGCCGCCTGGACAAACACTTTGA
>DATIDO010000500.1:0-3032 GCA_035456245.1 Polyangiaceae bacterium | reverse complement strand
GGAGCGCTCCACGAAGGGGCAGGGTGTAGGACTCCTCGAGCACGCGGCCCAGCTCGGCTACCCAGGTGTTGACCTCTGCCAGGCTGCGTCGCTCCAGCGCCTCGCGCAGGTTCTCGGCCGTCTCGAACGTGTCGCCGCCCGGATCGCGGGAGGCCTCGAGCAAAGTCCAGAAATCGTCCCGGGTCGTCATGGCGCCGGAAAGCTAGAGCACAACCCGCAGGGGGGCGAGGTTTTTCGGCAGAAGCGATGGATCACGGTGACCGTGAAGGCCCCTCCCGACGAGAGACCGCCTTCCGTGCATACAAGAAGAAGGGCGTCAGGATGGCCAGCCAGGTAAGCCGCGCCGCTATGTCATCCCAAGCATGACTGCGCGCGAATTTCTCGGGCAACGACCATTCGACGAGCAGGCGGAAGAGGCCGTTCAGGATGAACAGAAGGGGGCTCAGCACGTAGCCGAGCAGACCTGCCAGAATCGCGCACCAAGCCAAGAACGCTCCACTGGCAAGAGCCCTGTTCGTCCGTTCGGGGAGCACACGCAAGAGCAGCACCGCGAGCAGCAGCACATCCAGCGCCAGCGCCCACGGCACGAACCCGGCGAGCTCGGGGCCCGGCCCGTATTCGAGAAAGGGCAACGGGAACCCGAACGTATCGCTCGTCCCGTCGTAGTCGCAGCTGCGCACGAACGGCGTCACGTTGACGATGGCAATGAGCGCCGCGGCCCGACTCCACCTGTCGAACTTCGTCAGAGGCTTCGAACGGGCTGCGGCAGACCCCTCACCTTGACGCGCCACCCACAACGCCAGCACCAGCAACAGCCAGGCCGCGAAGACGAACGCGCTGTAGAAGACTTCGTTCACTGGCGGCCAATCCCATGTCCAGCCGAGCTATCACCGTCAGTGCCGTGCGCTGGGCCGCATCACGCGCCCGACCAGGGTCCAGAGCAGCAGCACGGCCGCGCCCGCGCACACGCCGACCAGCAGGTTGGCCACGATCGTCGACAGCCAAGCCAGCGGGTACTGGTGCAGCCCCTCGATGAGGTGATGAACCGGCGGCAAGCCGTGAGCCAGGATTTGCCCACCCACGAGGAACATCGCCACTGTCCCCGCCACCCCGAGCGACTTCATCATCAGCGGGGCACCGGCGAGCAGCCCCCGACCGAGCGCGCGCGCAGCACCGGTACTCGTCCGACTCAGGGCGAGCCCCGCGTCATCCAGCTTCACGATGGCAGCCACCAGGCCATAGACGCCGACCGTCATCACGATCGCAACGGCAACGAGCGTCGCAACCTGACGTGACATCTCCGTCCCCTCGATGGTCCCGAGCGAAATCACGATGATCTCGGCCGACAGCACGAAGTCGGTGCGAACCGCCGCGCGGATCTTGTCCTTCTCGTACTCGACGACATCGACGCCCACCTCGGCCAGAGCCTCCTCCATGGTGTCGATGGGGTTTGCGTCGATGGGGTTTGCGTCGATGGGATTCGCGTTGGGATCCCCTTGTGTCGTAGGCAGCGCGGCAGGCGATGTGGCGGCCAGAGCCGCAGCCTCGGCCTGGGCCGCCTCGTCTTCGTCCGAATGGACGAGCTTGTGCCAGACCTTCTCGAAGCCCTCGAAGCAAAGGTAGGCGCCTCCCAGCATCAGGAGCGGGCGGATCGCCACGGGCAAGAAGCCGCTGAGCAACAGCGCGCTGGGAACCAGGATGGCCTTGTTGACGAGCGAGCCCTTGGCGACCGCCCAGACGATGGGCAGCTCGCGGCTCGGATCGACACCGGAGACCTGTTGAGCGTTCAGTGCCAGGTCGTCGCCCAGCACACCCGCCGTCTTCTTGGTGGCGACCTTGGTCATCGCAGCCACGTCGTCGAGCAACGAGGCGATGTCATCGAGCAAGGTCAGCAAGCTGGCGCCAGCCATGTGAATGGCACGTGTAGCGCGCAAACCACTCGGCTGGGAAGTGCCTCGGCCGAGTCGCCCCAGACGCACGGCCGCCGTGCCCATCCGGGTCGGGAAACACAGACAGACCATCGGCTCGGAGGTACGGTGGAGCCATGGATGCCCTGCATTGGTTCGACGAAGGCCCGCGCGAAGCTCCAGCTGTCGTCTTCCTCCACGCCTTTCCTCTGCATTCGGGCATGTGGCAGGGCGCTCGCGAGGCACTCTCGTCACGCTACCGTTGCCTGGGCTTCGACGTGCGCGGTTTGGGCCGGAGCGCGCCGCCTCCCCTGCCCTGCCTGCTCGAGCATTGGGTCGACGACGCGTTCGCGTTGATGGATGAGCGCGGAGTCGAGCGAGCGGTCCTGGTCGGTTGTTCGCTCGGTGGCTACATCGCCCTGCGCGCTACGGAGCGCGAGCCGGCGCGCGTGAGCGGCTTGTGCTTGGTGAGCACCCAACCAGTCGCCGATCCGAACGCAGCCAAGCTGAAGCGCGCGGCGGGCATCCGCCAACTGAAGGCGGACGGCACCGCGCCGTACCTCGATGCGTTCTTTCGCGGCGCGCTATCGACGACGACCCGAGAGCATCGTCCCACGGTGCTCGAACGCTGCAACGAGCTGACTCGCGACCAAACCGCCGAGGGCCTCGCGGCAGCGCTCGTGGGGCTCGCTACCCGCACCGACACCACCGAAAGTCTGGGAGCAATCGGCGTTCCGACCCGCGTGATGGGAGGCAGCGATGACACCATCGTTCCGGCCGCTGTGCTCGAACGCATGGCGGCAGCCATACCCGGTGCCGAGCTCCGCCTCTTCGCCGGGGTCGGCCATTTTTGCCCGCTCGAAACCCCGGCCGAGTTCGAGTTGGCGCTGGCCGAGTTCATCGACGGCCTGCCACGGCCGGCTCGGGGTCAGCCCGATGCCACTCGATAGCAGGCGCTCACTCGGCAGCTTCTTCGCAGAAGCGTCGCAGCTCTTTGGAGAGCACTTCGAGCAGCCGGCGCTCCATGGAGCGTGAGCGCAGATCACGCCCGTCCCAGCGCAACTCACCGAGGTAGCGCCAGCGCCAGCTACCTTCGGTACGAAGGGACAAGCAGAGCGCCGTGCC
>DATIDO010000499.1:0-8564 GCA_035456245.1 Polyangiaceae bacterium | reverse complement strand
CGCGACCCAAGGGGGTCGGGCTGGGGACCGTAATCGACCCCCCCAGGTCGCGCAAGCTCGCGAAACTGCTGTACGGATGACACTGAAGGACCGAGCAGTCCGACCCCCCTGTTTTGTCCAGCGAGTTGACAGGCGGACCCGAAAGCACAATTTGGCGACCCCTGTGAGCAAGCCTCTCGTCATCGTTGAGTCCCCTGCCAAGGCCCGGACCATCTCCGGCTTCCTGGGCTCCCGGTACGTCGTCGAATCGTCGATCGGCCACATCCGTGACCTGCCGCGCTCGGCGGCCGACATCCCGCCGAAGTACAAAAAGGAGCCCTGGGCGCGGCTCGGCGTCGACATCCAGAACGGCTTCAAGCCCCTCTACATCGTCGACTCGGAGAAGCGGGAGCACATCAAGAAGCTGAAGGAGCTCGCCTCCTCGGCCTCGGAAATCCTGCTCGCAACCGACGAGGATCGCGAAGGAGAGTCGATCGCTTGGCATTTGCTCGAGGTCCTGGACCCCAAGGTTCCGGTCAAGCGCATGGTGTTCCACGAGATCACCGAGCGGGCGATCCAGTCGGCCATCGACAACCCGCGAGAGCTCGACCGCCGCTTGGTCAACGCCCAGGAAGCGCGCCGCATCCTGGATCGTCTGTACGGCTACGAGGTCTCGCCGGTTCTGTGGAAGAAGATCATGCCGCGCCTCTCGGCGGGGCGCGTGCAGTCGGTCGCCACGCGCATGGTCGTGGAGCGCGAACGCGAGCGTATCGCCTTCGGTTCGGCCAGCTACTGGGACATCGAGGGGAACTTCCTGGCGCCGACCGGGACGCCCCGCGAGTTCCCGGCTGCGTTGGTTGCCGCCCACGGCAAGCGAGTCGCTACCGGCAAGGATTTCGACGATCGCGGCAAGCTGAAGAAGGCCGATTTGCTCCACCTGGACGAGGCCGCGGCCCGACGTCTGGCCGAGCAACTGGGCAAGGCCGAGGTCACCGTAACGAGCGTCGAGCGCAAGCCGAACCGTCGCAGCCCTGCCGCGCCGTTCATGACCTCGACGCTGCAGCAGGAGGCCGGCCGGAAGCTGCGCTTCTCCTCGTCGCGCACCATGCGCGCGGCCCAGCGGCTCTACGAGAACGGCTACATCACCTACATGCGTACGGACTCCACGACGCTGTCGGACACCGCGCTCTCCGCCGCGCGCGCCGTGATTGGTGAACTCTACGGTCAGGACTACCTGCCCGCTTCGCCTCGCCTCTACAAAAACAAGGTCAAGAACGCGCAGGAAGCGCACGAAGCCATCCGTCCTGCGGGTGACACCTTCCAGCACCCCGACGCCGTGACGGCGCTGGTCGGGCCCGACGAGGGCAAGATCTACGAGCTGGTTTGGAAGCGCACGGTGGCTTCGCAAATGGAGGACTCGCGCGGCGAAGGCGTGGTGGTCAGCCTGGCGGCCCGCGCGAGTGGCGTGGAGGCCGAGTTCCAGGTGCGTGGCAACAGCATCCTGTTCCCCGGCTTCCTGCGCGCCTACGTCGAGGGGAGCGATGATCCGGACGCGGAGCTGGAGAACCGCGAGCGACCCCTCCCGCCGTTCGTCGAAGGCCAGCGCATCGACGTCGAGAGCATGGAGCCGGTGGGTCACGAGACGCAGCCTCCCGCGCGCTTCACCGAGGCCTCGTTGGTGCGGCGACTCGAAGAGCTGGGCGTGGGTCGACCCTCCACGTACGCGTCGATCATCGGCACCATCCTCGATCGCGGCTACGTGTGGAAGCGGGGAAGCGCCCTGGTTCCTTCGTTCCGCGCCTTCGCCGTGGTGGCGCTGCTCGAGCAGCACTTCGGCGACCTGGTCGACTATGCCTTCACCGCCCGCATGGAGGACGAGCTCGACTCGATCGCCGGCGGCCAACAAGAAGCGGCGCCCTGGCTGAGCTCGTTCTACTTCGGCAACGAAGTGCAGAAGAAGGCGCTCGACGTCGGTCTCCACGCGCTCGTCGCGGACAAGCTGGGTGAGATCGACGCGCGCGCCATCAACTCGCTGCCGATCGGCGAAGACGAGAACGGGGTGCCCGTGGTGGCTCGCGTCGGTCGCTTCGGAGCCTACCTGCAGCGCGGCGAGGACAACGCCAGCTTGGCCGACGATCTGGCTCCCGACGAGCTCACGCTCAGCAAGGCGCTGGAGCTGCTGTCGGCTCCGAGCGGGGAGCGACTTCTCGGCAATCACCCGTCCACCGGCCTGCCGGTCTATGCCAAGACCGGGCGATTCGGCTCTTACGTTCAGCACGGCGAGCTGGAAAAGGGCTCGAAAGAGAAGCCCCCGACCTCGTCGCTCCTGAAGAGCCAAGCCCAGGACACCATCACGCTCGAGCAGGCGCTCGAGCTGCTGTCGTTGCCGCGGCTTGTCGGTGTCGATCCGGCCGACGGCAAGGAGATCCGCTCGCAGCTCGGCCGCTATGGACCGTACCTGAGCAAGGGCACCGACAGCCGCAGCCTGGAGACCGAGGAGCAGATCTTCTCGGTCGATCTGGAGCAGGCGCTCGCCATCTTCGCCCAGCCACGTCGTCGCGCAGGCCAGCGCAAGGCGGCCGAGCCGATGCGCGAGCTGGGGGCCGATCCGGTCTCCGGCGGGACCATCACGTTGCGCGAGGGCCGCTTCGGCCTGTACGTGACCGACGGCGAGACGAACGCGTCACTGCGCAAAGAGGACGATCCCGCGACGCTCTTGCCCGAGCGCGCTCACGAACTCTTGCAGCTGCGTCGCGAGGCGGGCCCGTCCAAGAAGAAGGCGCGCAAGAAGGTGGGCAGCGCCGGCGGAGCCAAGAAGGCAGCCAAAAAGGTGGCCAAGGTCACCAAGAAGGCCGCGGCCGAGCCCGGCGAGGCCGCTCCGGCGAAGAAGGTGGTCGCCAAGAAGACCGCGAAGAAGAAGGCCACCAAGAAGGCCGGCGCCAAGGCTGCAGCCAAGAGCAAGAAGCCGTCGGCCTGAGCCCGGCTGACTCGGTGAGGTCGGCGCCCGGCTTCTCAGTGAGGCTGGCGCCAGCGCGTCAACCGTCGGGGCCAAGGCGAGCCGGCGGCGTGATCGCGGGCGATCAAACGAAGCAAGGCTGCCGTCCAGTCCAGCAACCACGCAGGCGCACCGTTGCCCTCGACGAGCGCTTCGCCGTTCTCGTCCAGCACGGCGTGACCGCTGAATTCGCCTTCCGCGGTGAACCAGCGCGCCTCGTAACGGACGAGCGGAGAGCTCGGATCGAGGCGTAGCTCGACTCGACCTCCCCCGGTCAACTGCGCTGGCTCGGCCAGCTGTCGGGTGCGGGTCATGGCACGAGCAGCTTGTTCAGATCGACGCCAGCCGACTCGAGCGCTGCGCGCTGTGCGCCACACAGGCCTTCGATGCCGAGCAGTCCCAGATCGATCATGTTGTCGATGTCCTTGCGCGGCACCGCACGACCTTCGGCCGTCCCCTGCACCTCGACGATGTCGCCGGCACTCGTGGCGACCAGGTTCAAGTCGACGCGCGCGGTGGAGTCCTCGGCGTAGCAAAGGTCGAGCGCGTAGGAGCCGTCGACGTGTCCCACGCTGACCGCTGCAACCTGCGCCACCAAGCAGCGGGCGCTCGGTTTGCCGGCGGCTTCGAGCCGCGCCAGCGCCAGACACATCGCCACGAAGGCGCCGGTGATGGAGGCCGTGCGCGTTCCGCCGTCTGCTTCCAGCACGTCGCAGTCGATGGCGAGCGAACGCTCGCCGAGCACCTTGGTGTCGACGGCGGCGCGCAGACTGCGGCCGATCAGGCGTTCGATCTCGCGGGTGCGGCCACCGAGCGGACGCTCTCGGCCATCGCGCCGCTCGCGGCGAACCGGGTTCGAGCGGGGGTGCATCTGGTACTCGGCGGTCACCCAGCCGCGCCCCTTGCCCTTCAGCCACTCCGGAACGTTCTCGTCGAGCGAGGCCGTGCACAGGACCCGCGTGCGGCCCGCGGAGTAGAGCACCGAGCCCTCGGCCATGGTGTGGAATCCATGGATGATTTCGACGGGGCGCAGGCTGTCGGGCGGGAGTCCGCCGCGCTTTTCGAGCAGCGAAGGGGAAACGGGCGAGGTCGACATGGTCGGACTAGAGCGCATCTCGCGGCCGAGGTGCACCCAAAAAACCGCGCCGGTCTCCGGAAATTCGAAGCTCGCGCGGTGGCGAGCTGCATCGAAGTCGGGCATGAAACGCGCCGTGTCGGCTACCACGCTCTGGCTCTCCGAGCGCTTCGTCTCCCTGCAGGGAGAAGGAGTGAGCATGGGTGCGCCTTCGGCGTTCGTGCGCTTGGGCCGCTGCAATTTGGCCTGCGGCTTCTGCGACACGCCTTACACCTGGGACTTCGAGCGCTACGTCTTCGACGACGAGATATCGGCCATCGAGGCCGACGAGTTGTGTGCCTGGCTGCTCGAAAATTCGCCCGGTCGGATCATCTGGACCGGCGGCGAGCCACTGATCCAGCAGAAGCAGATGGTCGAGGTGATTCGTCGCCTGGACGCGAGCCGCGAGGCCGCCGGAGCCGAACGCGACGTCCTGGAGGTGGAGACCAATGGCACGGTGCGCCCCCACCCCGAGCTGCTCGAGCGGATCGATCAGTGGAACGTCTCGCCCAAGTTGGCTGGCTCGGGCGAGACCGTGGAGCGGCGGCTGGTCGATCGGGCGCTCGGCGTGTTCGCCGACTCGCCACGCGCGCGCTTCAAGTTCGTGCTGAGCGACGAGGCGGACGAGCGCGAAGCACTCGAGCTTTCGGATCGCCTGAAGCTCGCGCGCGATCGCGTCATCTTCATGCCCGAGGCCCGTGATGCCAGCGAACTGCGAGAGCGGTCTCCTTGGGTCGCTGCGGCGGCGTTGCGTGCACGCGTGCGCTTTTCGGGGCGGCTCCACTTGGAGCTCTACGGCGGGCGGCGAGGAACCTGAGCAGGGCGCGGCTCCAGCAGCCAACCAGTCCGCGGCTCAGCGCGTCACGCCCCACACCGTGAGTGCAGCCTTGAGCTCTTCGTTCTCCGGCAACGTGTCGGCCGCCACGGCGCGGTCGCTGTTGCGCAACGCCGCGTAGGTGGCGAGCCAGAGGACTCGACTCGGCAGAGGCTCCTCGGCGTAGCGGTCCACCGAGCAGCTCGGATCCAAGTCGATGCGGCAGAGACGCGGGGCGCGTCCACTCTGGCCGGTGAGCAGGTAGGGACCGAGGCGCGTCGAGTAGAGCCCTTTGCGGAACGCTACGTGGGCGCGAGCGCGAGCGTCGTGTTCGGCCGTGCTTGCGCCCAGATCGATGGCGTTTCCTGGTGATTCGAGGCCGAGAGCGAGGCTCACGGTGGCGAACACGTCGCGTGGCGAGAAGGTGCCGGGCACTGGTCGTCCCGCCAGGTGCTTGCCGGGGAATTTGACGAACAGCGGTACCGAGAGCGTCGCTTCGTTCAAGGGGGCCTGCTCGTCGAAGGGGATGTCGGGTCGCGCTTGGGTGCCGACGTCACCCATCACGATGATCAGGCTGTCGTCCCAGGCGCCCTTCTCCCGCAACTCGTGCAGCAACGTCTCCAGGCTTGCGCTCTGGTCGAGCAGCGCGCGCCGCCGCAGCGCGTCGAGGCGAACCCAATCTTCGTCGGGCATGATGCGGGCGGCCGGGCGGGTACGGCTGCGGATCGACAGGAGCTGGATGGCCGCCCGACGCGGATCCAGATCGCCGCCATACTCGGCGGGCGGAAGCTCCTGCGCCTGCTCGTGGTTCACGTCGAACGGCGGATGACCGCCGCGCAGGTGGACGATGCCCAAGATCGGCTGGGGCGAGCCCAGCCGGGACCTCAGCCAGGAGCCGAGGCGTCGGGTCGGTTCGATCGCCGAGACGTCGGCGACCGGCGAGATCTGCTCGAACACCTCGAAGCCACGAGCCAGGCCGAAGGGCTCGAAGTCGTGGGGGACGCCGGTGAAGAAGGCCGTCTGCCCCGAGGCCGCTTCGATGCGCTCGGCCAGGCGGGGGATGCCGCGAGGCCAGCTGCGGTCCTGCTCCCCCATTCCGTGCTCCCAGGGCGGAGCACCGGATAGCAGCGAGACCACGGCAGCCTGCGCGCTGCTGGTGGTGCCGCGATAGTTCGGGAAGCGAGTCGCTTCGGCGGCCAAGCGCTGCAGGAACGGCAGGCCGCTCTCGGCGGCGTGGGGAGGACTATCGGACGTGCGCAGCCCGGCGAGCAGGATCCACAGGACCTGGCGGGCGTGGGGCACCTGGCTGGTCGCCACGGGCGGCTCGACCAACGCAGGCTCGGCCAGCGCCAAGCGGGCCCCCGAGGCGATGCGCGGCACTCGCCACCACAGGCCGACGAAGTCGTCCGTGTACGCCGAGAGATCGACTTCGAGCGGCCGCCAAGCGGGCGCATCCTCGCGGGTCAGCCGGATGGACTGGAGCAGCTGTTCGCTACCGTCGGCGCGCTGCGCCCACAGCTCGGCCTCGGCCGCGCCCTGGCCCCAGAGGCCCACGGCGGCGCGCAGCTTGGTCGGGTTGGCGAGCCAGAGCGGGCAGAAGAACGCCCCACCCTCGCGCAACACCACCGCGCGACGGCGCGAATCGGCGATGGTCACCTCCGTCCATGCGTCGGCCCTGCTCATCGGTTGGTCGGAGCCCGCCTGCTGGGCTTCGTCGCCCAGTCGCGCCCAGGCGACCTCGACGGCGCCGCCACCACGTCGTCCCTTTGGCACCGCGACGGTCAACCGATGTCGACCCCGGGTCAGCGCGAAGTCGCGCAGAGGGAGCACGACTTGGCCGGTTTCGCCGGGCTTGGTGCGGGCCGTCCCGATCACGCGTCCGTCGACGGAGAAGGTGATGCGCTCGCTCGTCTCGGCGCGCACCAGAGCCGACAGCTCGAGCCGTGCCGTCGTCTTCCACCACCAAAAGTCGAGCGTGCGACTGCTGGCGTCGAGAGCGCGCAGTTGGGCCCCGGCTCGCTCGACACGGACCAACTCGGGGGGAGTGCCGAAGGTGAAGCCGTGCTCGCTCTCCGTGGACTCGTCCGCGAAGTCGATGATCAGTCCCCGATGGTGCAGCTCGCAGCCCGAGGCTCCGCTCAACAGCTCGAAGCGGCGTTCACGGGCAGGCTCAGCGGTGGCTCCAGGGTTCCCATTCGCGCCTGGAGTCGGCGCGGCGTCGGGCCGTCCGTCGTTCGTGGTGCGAGCTTCGTCGGCCTCACCGGCCGGCGTGCGACAGGCCGTCAGCACGAGCAGCGCGAGGGCTGCCCAGCGGGCTCGCCGTTCAGTTCGGCCGGACGAAGAGGACTCGCGTGCCGCGCCCCGCCTCGACTGGGACGGTTCCTCGGCGCTGGGCGCCTCCGCTGCGGATCGATACATCATGGTCGCCCGGAACGACGGGGAGGCGGCGCAGAGGGCCACGTCCGACGAACACGCCGTCCACATAGATCAGTTCGTCCTCGCTGGTCACCACTTCGAGGCCACCCTTGCCCGGCTGCGCGAGATCGCGCGCCAGCTCGGTCATCTCGACTTGGGGGGCCGATTCACCCTGGGGGCTCGGGGAGCCCTTTTCCGGTGCCGCTGCGTTGGTCGGCGCCGAGCCAGTCGCTGTCGAGCCGGTCGCTGCCGAGCCGGCACCGACTTGCGGCCGGGGAGTCTTTCGCTGTTCGGGAGGGCGGGGATCACGCTCGACGGCAGCCGGGAGGGTCCCCAGATCGGGGACGTCGGCTGCCAGACGAGGCGTTCCGACGAGGCCCAGCCAGTGGCTGCTGACGCCGTGGACGCCCAGGGCCAGGGCGAGCGTGAGGGCAGGTCCGGCTGCGCGGCGCAGCCAGCGCTTGGCCGGCTGCACTGCTGCTCGAGGCATGGCCGCTGGAGACACTGCTGCTGACCGTGTCGCGGCCGATTGCGCGCTCGAAGGCGGGGCACTCGATTGTGCGGCGTCGGATTGTGCGGCGTCGGAGGGAAGTGCCGTCGACGTGTCGGCGGGGCGCTGCCGAGCCCGCAGGCTCTGGCGAAATTCGTGGGCCCAGCGGCGGCCCGCTCGAGCGCGCTCGTTGCCGAAGCGCAAAGCCTCGACGCGACGTGCGCGCCCTACTGCCATGAGCTGCTGCCAGAACGCGCGCAGATCGGGTGACGCCGCCGGCGTCGAGGAATGGTGGAGGAGATCTTCGGGCTCGCTCAGCTGCTCGGTCAAACCCTGCGTCGAGGGCTTGGCTTCCGTCCCGTGAGAGGGCCGAGGATGGGCCCAGGCCTCGTCCGCCTGAGAATCATCCAAGAGGTCGGGTCGCTTGCTGCCCACCGACTGGGCGAAGCGAGTGCTGGGAAAGCCCAGCTTTCGGATCTGCGGCACGCTGGAGCTGGGGGCCTCTGGCGGAGCGGCACCCTGTCGGGCCGCATCCGCTGGCGCCGGATCCTGTCGAGCAGCACCCGCTGGCGCCGTCACGTCGGGAGCCTCCAGGGGGAGCGCGGCTTCGGGTGGTGGCGAGTCGAAGGCGAACGAGAATGCCCCGCTCGCGCCGGACGACGTCACCGGGACCGGAGTGGCTTGGGTGCCACTCCAGGGAGCCTGGCCCAACTCCGAACCGCGCCAGCGCGCGTCGGTGCCCTGTGCGCGCTCGGAG
>DATIDO010000498.1:0-4094 GCA_035456245.1 Polyangiaceae bacterium | reverse complement strand
CTACGACGGTTTCGTCGGCATCGTGGTCCACGCCGACCAGGTCGTCGCCCGCCGCAGCGTGATCGCCGAGGACGGCGTGCCGCACCACTACCAGGAGGAACTCGCCGGCGAGGCGATGGAAGGCGGGCCGGTGATGCTGTCGTGGCAGGACGTGGCAGACGCCGGCGACACCGCCGAGGTGGGCTACAACGTCGTCGTGCACGAGTTCGCCCATGTGCTCGACATGCTCGACGGGCAGTCCGACGGCATGCCGCCGTTGCCCAACCGCGCGATGCACGACCGCTGGAGCGCGGTGTTCTCGGCCGAGTACGAGGCCTTCTGCGCCGACGTGGACAACGGTGTGGACACGCTGCTCGACCCGTATGCGTCCGAGGGGCCCGACGAGTTCTTCGCGGTGGCCTGCGAGGTGTTCTTCGTCTCGCCGGACGACCTGCGGCGCAACCACCCCGCGGTGTACGAACTGCTGGCGACGTACTTCCGGCAGGATCCGTCGTCGCGCTTCGGGCGGCGCAGGTGATTCCTCCACACCCGTGAGCGCCATCCCGACGCACGCCGGGATGGCGGTCGCTCAACGAAAACGCGGCGAAAGGCTCTCGCCCTTCGCCGCGTTTGCGGTCGCGTCGGAAGCGTCAGGCCGCCGTCGCCGGCTCCGCCTTCGGCTTGTCGCTCTTGCGCGGCGGCTGGATGTCCAGCACCGTCTTGCCGTCGGCGTCGACGTCCACCGTCAGGCGGCCGCCGTCGACGAGGCTGCCGAACAGCAGTTCGTCGGCCAGCGCGCGCCGGATGGTGTCCTGGATCAGGCGCTGCATCGGGCGTGCACCCATCAGCGGATCGAAGCCCTTCTTGGCGAGCAGCTTGCGCAGCGCGTCGGTGAACGTGGCTTCCACCTTCTTCTCGGACAGCTGGCTCTCGAGCTGCAGCAGGAACTTGTCGACCACGCGCATGATGATTTCCTCATCGAGCGCACGGAAGCTGACGATGGCGTCCAGGCGGTTGCGGAACTCCGGCGTGAACAGGCGCTTGATGTCGGCCATCTCGTCGCCCGACTCGCGGGCGTTCGTGAAGCCGATGGTGCTCTTGTTCATGGTCTCGGCGCCCGCGTTCGTCGTCATGATGATGATGACGTTGCGGAAGTCGGCCTTGCGCCCGTTGTTGTCGGTCAGCGAGCCGTGGTCCATCACCTGCAGCAGCACGTTGAAGACGTCCGGGTGCGCCTTCTCGATCTCGTCGAGCAGCAGCACGGCGTGCGGCTTCTTCGTGATGGCCTCGGTGAGCAGGCCGCCCTGGTCGAAGCCCACGTAGCCCGGAGGTGCGCCGATGAGGCGGCTCACGGCATGGCGCTCCATGTACTCGCTCATGTCGAAGCGGATCAGGTCGATGCCCAGGATGAACGCGAGCTGCTTCGCAACCTCGGTCTTGCCGACACCGGTGGGGCCGCTGAACAGGAACGAGCCGATCGGCTTGTCGGGCTTGCCGAGGCCGGACCGCGCCATCTTGATGGCGGCGGCCAGTGCGTCGATGGCGGGCTCCTGGCCGAACACCACGCTCTTGAGGTCGCGGTCGAGCGTCTTGAGCTTGGACCGGTCGTCGCTGGACACGCTCGCGGGCGGGATGCGCGCGATCTTCGCGACGATGTCCTCGACCTCGTTGCGGGTGATGGTCTTCTTCTGCTTGCTCTTCGGCAGGATGCGCTGCGCGGCACCGGCCTCGTCGATCACGTCGATGGCCTTGTCGGGCAGGTGGCGGTCGTTGATGAACTTCGCCGACAGCTCGGCCGCGGCCTGGAGGGCGCCCAGCGCGTACTTCACGCTGTGGTGTTCCTCGAAGCGCGACTTGAGGCCCTTCAGGATCTCGACGGTCTGCTCGACGGACGGCTCGACCACGTCGACCTTCTGGAAACGACGGGAGAGCGCCGCGTCCTTCTCGAAGATGCCGCGGTACTCGGTGAACGTGGTGGCGCCGATGCACTTCATCGCACCCGAACTGAGCGCAGGCTTGAGGAGGTTGCTGGCGTCCAGCGTGCCACCCGACGCCGCACCGGCGCCGATCAGCGTGTGGATCTCGTCGATGAACAGCACGGCGTTCGGCTGGTCCTTGAGGTGCTTGAGCACGCTCTTGAGGCGCTGCTCGAAGTCGCCGCGGTACTTGGTGCCCGCGAGCAGCGCGCCCATGTCGAGCGAATACACCTGCGCGTCGGCCAGGATCTCCGGCACGTCGTTCTGGGTGATGCGCCAGGCGAGGCCCTCGGCGATGGCGGTCTTGCCCACGCCGGCCTCACCGACCAGCAGCGGGTTGTTCTTGCGGCGGCGGCAGAGGATCTGGATCACGCGCTCGACTTCGTGCTCGCGGCCGATCAGCGGATCGATCTTGCCGTCGCGGGCCATCTGGTTGAGGTTCTGCGTGAACTGGTCGAGCGGCGAGCCCTTGGCTTCGCCCTCTTCCTTCTCGCCTTCCTGGCCGGCACCGTCGTTCGCCTTCGGCGTTTCCGGCGGATCCGACTTCTTGATGCCGTGGGCGATGAAGTTGACGACGTCCAGGCGGGTGACACCCTGCTGGTGCAGGTAGTACACGGCGTGCGAGTCCTTCTCGCCGAAGATGGCGACGAGCACGTTGGCGCCGGTCACTTCCTTCTTGCCGCTGCCCGTGGACTGCACGTGCATGATGGCGCGCTGGATCACACGCTGGAAGCCGAGCGTGGGCTGGGTGTCCACCTCCTCGGCGCCACCGACGGTGGGCGTGTTCTCCTTGATGAACTGCGCAAGGCTCTTGCGCAGTTCGTCGATGCTGGCCGAGCAGGCGCGCAGCACTTCCGCGGCCGACGGGTTGTCCAACAGCGCCATCAGCAGGTGTTCCACCGTGATGAATTCGTGGCGCTGCTGGCGCGCCTCGACGAACGCCATGTGCAGACTGACTTCAAGCTCTTGCGCAATCATGCGGCCTCCATAATGCATTGCAAAGGGTGCCCGCCGCGACGTGCGGCGGTTGCCACCAGTTCGACCTTCGTTGCTGCCACGTCCTTCGTATAGACACCGCACACGCCCCGGCCCTCCTTGTGGACCTTGAGCATGATCTGGGTGGCTGTCTCCAGATCTCGTTTGAAATACTCCTGCAGGACCATCACGACGAATTCCATCGGCGTGTAGTCATCGTTCAGCAGCACCACCTGGTACATGCGAGGCGGCTCCGTCTTTGCGGCCTGTCTCTCGGCGACGACAGCCCCCTGCCCATCGTCGGGCACGGCAGGCTTCGGCGTCTGTGGGGGGATCGGCTTTTCCTCTGGCATGGAATGATTCTATCGAGTCGGCTGGCGATCGGTCACAGGGATGGATATTGCGCCGAACCCGTTCGCCTCAAGCCCGGAATTGGTGCTTTGCGGACATTTATTTTGGGGATCTCCGAATCGCCCTCCCACCCCCCACTGTGGTATTGACAAGGCGCCCCACTGAAACCGAGAATTTGTGCACAACAAGGGATCGGGAGAACCCAGAATGACTGTCGGTACGGTGAAGTGGTTCAATGACGCCAAAGGTTTCGGTTTCATCGAACCCGAAGGCGGTGGCGAAGATGTTTTCGCTCATTTTTCGGCCATCCAGATGGAAGGGTTCCGCACCCTCCAGCAGGGCGAAGCCGTGGCATATGACCTCGTGCAGGGCCCCAAGGGCCGCCTCGCGCAGAACATCCGCCCCCTGCGCACCTCGGTGAACGACCCGCTCGATGGCGACAGCGCCCCGATGCCCCTCGGTAGCTCGCTCGACGGGGATATCACGGTCGACACCGCGGTGGGTGCCCTCGCGGCCACCTCGCTCTGACGCTCCAATCTCGCTGAACGTTCGGAGCCGGCTCGCCGGTTCCGGGATTCGCTCGGGCCGCTCGCGGCCCTGGTTGCGTTTGGGGATCGGGCAGCCCGTCGCCCGCCTGACGGGCCACGCGTGGGTCCATGCCTTGCCTCGACCGATGAGGGCCGGGGTGCGGGCGCTCGCGCGCGGCAACCCGACCCCGGCTTCGCGCCGGGCCGCCCGGTGCCGCGCGCCACCGCGTTCAGCGGGCGGGTGACATCCCGGGCCCCTGCCCGGCCTGGGCGAACTGCCGGGCCA
>DATIDO010000497.1:0-5373 GCA_035456245.1 Polyangiaceae bacterium | reverse complement strand
CTCACACACGAGACCACCTGCCCCTGCGAATCCTCGTATTTGCCGGCCTCGGGGCACGTCGCCAGCCAACTCTCCTCGCACGTCAGCACCTGGCAGTCGGGCCTTTCGACGGGAACGATCTGCATCGGCAGGTTGTGCGCGTCGACGTGGCTGATGTTGTACCAGTCGAAATCGTAGAAGTCGGTGTTGAAGGTGAACTTGGCCAGCGTGTGGTGCTCGCCACCGGGGTCTTCATCGATGAAGCCCCAGTAGCGCTTCGAGCTGATGGTTTCGACGTTGCTGCCTACATCCACGCACGCGAACGCGCCCGGCTGGAGCGTACCGCCCGGCATGTCGCTGCCGCGATACTCGAGGGCCCGGTTGCATCCGTTGACGAACACCACCGTCGTCTTGCCGTCGCCGGCAGTCCGACAGTCGATCGAAGTGGGCTCGGGAGGCGCGGCCCCGAAGGGTGAATCGCCCGCCCCCGTGGGAGCCCCACCCGGCGAAGTCCCCCCGGAGCCCGACGCCTCTGCTCCACCCGTTCCGCTACCGGAGCCTCCGGACGCGGCATCGTCAGCCGAGCCCGGACCGTCGTCCGTACCGCCATTCGAACCGCAGGCCCAACCCGCGCCGAGTGCCCACGCAACCAGCCAAGCCGCGGACCAGCGAAAACGCGGCGAAGACCCGTCTACCGACCTCATCACCTACCCGTCACCGCATCCCCCTGCTTCCGCGTCGAATTCGTCAGCCCCGGGCATCGAGCCCTCCCCCGAAGACAGCCCCGGGGCCACCAGCCTATGCTCCACCCACTCTCATGCCCCTACCCGACGACCGCGCCACTTCGCGCAAGGCCATCACCGTCACGCTCCAGCTCGCGGCGATGGCTGCCTGGATCGCGCTGTGCGCCCGCTTCATCGCGCCCTTCTTCTTCCCCGTCGTATGGGGCGCCGTCTTGGCGACCGCGATCTGGCCGTTGTTCATTCGACTCTTCCACGGCCGTCGCAAGGTGGGGGCCGTGGCCGTGGTGCTGTTCGCCTGGGCGGCGCTGTTGATCCCCACCTGGCTCATCGTCGAGGGCATCGCCGAGTCCATCGTACAGACGGCTCGACGTATGGCTGCCGGCGAGTTCCCCATCCCTCCCCCGGACAAGCGCCTGTTGGCTTGGCCCGTGGTGGGCAAGCGGCTCTACGTGGCCTGGGAGCATCTGGTGCAGACACCAACCGAGACGCTCTCCCACTTCGTCCCGCAGCTGCGCGCCCTGGGGCGCTCAGCGCTGCAGTCGGCGGGGGACGTCATCGCAGGCGTGCTCGAAGGCGCGCTCTCAATCGGTATCGCCGGGATCTTCCTGGCCAACGCGGATCCCTGCCACAGCGGCCTGACGCGCGTGGCCGAACGGCTGGCGCCCGAGAAGGGCGGTCGCTTCGTGGAGCTGGCCGCGTCGACCGTGCGCGGCGTGGCGCAGGGTGTGATTGGTACGGCGCTGATCCAGTCGTTCGCGGCAGCGCTCGGGTTGTTTTTGGCCAACGTGCCCGGCGCGGGCTTGTGGTCGGGCATCGTCTTGCTGGTCGCGGTGATGCAGCTGCCGCCCCTGCTCATTCTCGGACCCATCTCCGCCTACGTGTTCTCGCACTCGGGCACGTCGGTCGGAATCGTCTTCTTGATCTGGTCGATCTTGGTGAACGTCAGCGACGGCCTGATCAAGCCGTTCGTCCTGGGACGGGGGCAGAGCGTGCCGACGTTGGTGATCCTGCTGGGCGCGATCGGCGGCATGATCACCGACGGTGTGATTGGCTTGTTCGTCGGCGCAGTCGTCCTGGCGGTCGGTTACGAGCTTGCCGCCGCGTGGCTGCGCGAAGGCGAGGCGCGGGCCGCGCTCGACGCAGAAGGTCTTCCGACGGTACCCGAATCGCCGGCGCCGCGGGCCTGATCCCACTGCCCTCCGAACCGACCACTACAGCACTGCAGGTACCGCAGGCGAGAAGGTTCCCTCCTCGCCTCGGTCCGCGGTCAGTTGCAGCCGCTGCCCTCGGTCGGCCCCAGATCGGCCCACTGGATCGCTCCATCCGAGAGACCCCAACGCTCGTTGGTCGACTTCTCGAGATCGATCAGCGCGTCCTTGTTACCCTTGTTGTTGGTGCAGCAGCCGTTGCAGTCGCTGTCGCCGCAGGTGTCGTAGACGGTCACGACCATGGTCTTCGAGCCGCTCTTGATGCAGATGTCGTGCAGCTTGTAGTCGTTGAAGTTGGGGAACAGCGCCGCGATATCGTGTGACGCGACCCACTGCTCGGACTTCTTGCCGTTGCAGCCCGCGAACTGCCCTGCCCAGGTGCAGCCGTTGTACTCGATGCACTCGGGGCTGCCCGGATCGGGGTAGGACTCGTAGTTGGTCTTGTTGCCCGTCTTCCAGGTCAGGCCGGCCGCCGCACAACGATCTCCGCCCGAGCTGCCTCCCGTTCCCGCTGCGCCGCCCGTCGACGCTGCGCCGCCCGTCGATGCCGCTCCGCCCGTCGACGCTGCGCCGCCCGTCGATGCCGCTCCGCCCGTCGCAATGCTGCCGCCCGTGGCGAGCGCTCCACCCACACCCGGAACTCCGCCCGAGCTCGTCAGGCCACCGCTTCCAGGGAACGTACCACCACTGGCCACGCCATCGTCGGCATCGGCGTCGCCTCCCGTGGTCGACCCACTACAGCCGATGGCGACGAGAAAGGGAGCCGTGAACAGGGACACACGCGCGAGTACTCGAGGGCGAAACGACATGGCACGGCGCCTGCTAGAGCCGTGCCATCCAGTGAGCCTGGAGCGATTCAGCTCGATTCGGCTCGCACTACGAACATCTCGGTGCCGCTCGCTCTGCGAGCACGCAGCAATCGTCGACGATCGCTGCGTGCTCCGACGGAGCTTTGCGTGGCGGAGCGCTTCCCTATTCCCGCCCTACGGCCGCAATCACTCGAGGAGGCTGCGCAGCATCCACGCAGTTTTCTCGTGCACCTGCATGCGCTGAGTCAGCAGATCGCACGTGGGCTGGTCGCTCTCGGCCTCGGCGATCTTGAAGACCTGGCGCGCCGTGCGGGCCACCGTTTCGTGTCCTGCCACCAGCTTGCGGATCATGTCCTCGGCCTTGGGCACACCGTCCTCCTCCTGAATGGAGGAGAGCTGCGCGAACTGCTTGTAGGTACCCGGTGCCGGGAAGCCCAGGGCGCGGATGCGCTCGGCCACCAGATCCACCGCCAGCCAGAGCTCGTTGTAATGGAGCTCGAACATCACATGCAGGGTCTGAAACATCGGGCCCGTCACGTTCCAGTGGAAGTTGTGGGTCTTCAGGTAGAGCGTGTAGGTGTCGGCCAGCACGCGCGACAGTCCGCCTGCGATTTCTTCACGTTTCTTCGCGTCGATACCGATGTCGATGGTCGTCATGGCTCCCTTTTTCCCCCCCGCCAGGTGGCCGGGTCAAGCCACGGCCATGTCACGAAAGTCCAGGAGCGGGGATCGAGCCGAACGATGGGTGATCGAAGTGGGTGCCGGCGCCCACGAAAGGACATGCGCTTCATCCGCGAAATCTTCGGCTTGGCGTCCTTGGCGCTCTGCGCAGCCGTTGCCTGCTCCTCCTCGCCTTCCGACGCAGTCCCCGACGCAGGTGCCGGAGGTGGCGCCGACGATGACGGGCCCACCACACCGGTGATCGTTCGTCCCGAAACGTTGCCGCTCGAGGTGCTCGGAGACGGCTCGCCCTCGAGGCCCGTGATCGCCGAGGTGGAGCTCGAGCTGGCCGAAGGCGACGTGGCGCAGGCGAGCACGCTGTGGTTTCGCTGTCACCGTTGTGGCTTCTATGCGGCGCCCGAGTACGAGGCGACCAGCTCCGCGCCGAGTCGGGTGAAGGCCAGCTTGCGCGTGCTCGGTTCGGGCGACGACGCGTCGACTCCGTGGGTCGACGTAACGGTCGACACGGTCACGCTGGACAACGACAGCGCGCTGCACGGTGGCCTGAACGGTGGTGGCTTGTTCACGACACGCATCTCCTGGTCGCTGGACGAACGCGCTCGCGGCCGTCTGCGCCCGGGCAAGAACCTGGTTCAGTTTCGCTTCAACGGAACCGAGGGCGAGTCGAATGGCTTTCGCGTACTCGCGCTCGAGCTGCGAGACGCCGGTGGCCAGCGCATCGACCAGACCACGCTCGAGCCCTACGATCCGCGCACGGAGCACGACGTCGAACCCGACGCCGCCGACGTGAAGGCTGGACGTGAGCTCTGGTACGCGACGGACTCGCTCACCAAGTCGGCCATCGTTCCGCGCACCATCCACGCTGCCTGCGCCTCCTGTCACGCCTCGAACGGCCGCGACCTGCAGTACTTCAACTATTCCGATCTTTCGATCGTCCAGCGCAGCCGATTCCACGGACTCAGCGAGGCCGAGGGTCGGCAGATCGTCGCCTTCTTGCGCGACTCGCTGCGCGAGACGCCCTACGCCGAGCGCGCGCGCCCCTGGAACCCACCCTACCAACCCGGGCCTGGGCTCGACGCGAACCCCGAGGGTTGGGCTGCGGGAGCCGGGCTCGACGCCGTACTGGAATCTCCGAGCGATGCGCTGAAGGCCGTGTTCGGCAAGCCGCTCGATCAGCCGCTGGCGCTGACGCAGGCCGACGTCGACGCGGTGATGAATCCCGACGCCACGCTGAACGCACGCGAGATGCAGGTCCCGCTGCAGTACCCCGATTGGAACGCCTGGCTGCCCAGCATTCATCCCAGCGACGTTTGGCCCGAAGGGGGCAAGGGCGGCGCGGTCTTCGAGTCGGGTGGTGGCAGCTTCCCCAACGGAGGCCAAAAGGATCCCTACCAGAAGTACCTCGATCTGCGCGCCTGGTTCGAGGACCACCAGAACGTCGACGACCCGGGCGACTGGTCTCACCTGACGCCCCAGGAGAGCGACCAGATCCGCTTCTCCAACTACGTGTTCGGTTGGGAAGCCTACAATTACCTGGGTGGCGGCCGCGGCAACCACGTGGCCAGCGAAGGCCAGTTCGGCGCGCAGGTGGGTGCCGACAACTTGATGACTCACATCGACGAGGCCACCGTGGCCCTCGGCAAGGAAGGCGCCTTCACCACCAACGCCTTCATCGAGCGCGCCGTCGCCAGCATGCTGCACTGGAACGCCGTGAAGCAGTGGGAGATGGCGCAAGACTTCCGGCTCGAAGGTGACCAGACGAAGTTCATCGGCGAGCTGGACGAAGACAGCGGCGAATGGCGCGGCCGAGGTGAGGCACACGGCTGGCCCTTCAACACCGTCAGCGCGTTCTTCCTCGCGCCACACATGGTCTACCAGACAGACCGCGACGCGCAGGATGTGGTCACTCGCGAGTGGTACACGGCCTGGGAGGCCGACAACATCGTCGGCTCC
>DATIDO010000496.1:0-2372 GCA_035456245.1 Polyangiaceae bacterium | reverse complement strand
CTTCGACGATTCCTCCCCGCTCGCGGCGGGTGCCGTGTGCGTGCTGGAAGACGACGGCCGCCAGACGTGCTGTTGGCTTCTGCCCGCTGGTGCTGGCGAGCGCTTCCCGCTCTCGGGGGGGCGCGAGCTACGGGTGGTCACCCCGCGTTCTCCGCTCGGGCAGAGCTTGCTGGGCCTCGTGCAGGGCGACGTTTGCGGTCTCGATACGGCCGAGGGCTCGCGGGAGTACGAAGTTGTCGAGGTTGCCTGAAGGGGCGCCTCCCGAGCCCGGTTCGGAGGCCCCGTCCGTGGACGCTGCGACCGGGCAAGCAGGTGCTGCGACCGGGCAAGCAGGTGCTGCGACCGGGCAACCCGCAGGCACGTCACCCCACGTCTGGGTGTCGTCCACGTACTTCGCAGAAGGTTTTCCCTACAGCCTGGTGAACAGCGGCGCCGAGCTGCTCTTCAAAGAGATGGGCGCCAGCCTCGGCGCGGTGGGGCTCACCTCTCTCCTACATCTGCCTTGGAACCTGAAGTTCCTCTGGGCGCCGTGGGTCGAGCGCTGGGGCAGCCGTCGAGCCTTCTTGATCGGAGCCCAGCTCACCTGCGCCGTGCTCTTGGCGTTGGCGGCCATGGCGGCGCGCGGCGTCGAGGCGCTGTCCTTGCTGGCGGGCTTGTTTTTGGCCATGGCGGTGGCTTCCGCCACCAACGACATCGCCATCGATGGCTACTACCTGGAGGCGCTCGACGACGACGCGCAGGCCCGCTTCGTGGGCTATCGAGCCACGGCCTATCGGGTCGCCAACCTCAGCGTGAAGGCCGGGTTGCCGCTACTGGCGGGGGTCGCCGGCTGGCGTTGGGGCTTGGGCGCGATGGCTGCGGTGTTGGTGCTCGTGGCGCTCTTTCACGCCGTGACGCTGCCGCGGCTCCCGCGGCCCGATACGACGGAGCGCGAAGGCTACATGCGCACGTTCCGCGGGCTGCTGACGCGCCCGGGCGCCCTACCGATCCTGGCTTTCGTCGTGCTGTTTCGCACGGGTGAGTCGCTGCTGCAGAAGATGAAGTGGCCGTTCTTCAAGGACGCGCTCGGCATGACGTTGCCCGAGTACGGCATGGCCAACGGAACGGTCGGAGTGATCGTGTCGCTGGTGGCCACGTTGTGGGGCGGGAGGCTGATCGCGCGCCACGGCTTGGGGCGCTGCTTCTGGCCCTTCATCCTCGGCCAGAACCTGCTCCACCTGCTCTACGTCGGCTTGGCCGCCTTTCCGACCGTGGGGACCTTCCCCGTGATCACGGCGGTCATCGCCGTCGAGGAGTTCGGGGCGGGCCTGGGCAGCGCCGTGCTGATGGTCTTCTTGATGCGGATCTGTGACGAGCGTCACCGCGCCACCCATTTCGCCCTGCTCACGGCGGTGATGAGCCTCAGCTTCACGTTCGCGGGCGCGGTCAGCGGCTACCTGGCGCAGTCCCTCGGATATGCTGGGTTTTTCGCGCTGACCATCGTGGCCACCCTGCCCATGATGCTGCTCGCCGAGGGCATGCGGCGGCGTGTCGCCGCACCGCCGGCGTAGCTCGCTCCCGGCGCCTGGGCGGCGGGGCGATTCCGCTCAGGCCCCGAGTTCGGTTATGAATTCCTCATGAGCGACGCGGGGGTGGCGGCGGAGAAGCGGGCCGAGGGGATCGAGTACTGGGTCGACCTCGTGCATCACCGGGGCCCCGACGAAGTCGTCGCGGCCCTATCGGCGCAAGCAGACGAGCTGATCGTTCAGGTGCTGAGCGAGGCCAACCCGGCCTTGGCCGACGAGATCCTGTGGTCGTTCGACGACGCTCGGCGCAAGGCCATCCTCGAGGCAGCTCCGCCTGCGCAACGTGAGCAGTGGTCGAAGAACCACGGCTATCCCGAGGACAGCGTCGGGCGACTCATGGAGCCACCGCTCGCGGTGCTTCGTCCCACACAGACGGTCGCCGACACGGTCGAGCGCCTGCGCGGCATCGTGAAGAAGGCCTTGGTGACCTATGGCTGGGTCGTCGACGAGCGTGGAGCGCTCGTTGGGGTGATCGTGTTCCGCGAGCTCTTGTTCGCCAGCCCCGAGCAGCGGCTGGAAGAGCTGATGTTGAAGAACCCCTTCACCCTGGCGCCCGAGCTGACGTTGACCGACGCCATGCGCGAGGCGCTGAAGCGTCATTTCCCGGTCTATCCGGTGTGCGACGCGAGCGGCAGGCTGCTCGGCGTGGTGCGCGGGCAGACACTGTTCGAGCAGCAGGCTTTCGAGTTGAGCGCTCAAGCCGGTACCATGGTCGGTGTCGAGAAGGAGGAGCGCCTGACCACCCCGTGGTCGCGCAGCCTGCGCTTTCGCCATCCGTGGTTGCAGCTGAACCTGCTGACGGCCTTC
>DATIDO010000495.1:0-4279 GCA_035456245.1 Polyangiaceae bacterium | reverse complement strand
CAAGGCGCCGGCCCGCTCGCGGACGGCCTCGTCCGTACGCCATTCGAGCCAAAGCGCGCCGTGGAGGGCGATGACGGCCACGGCCTCGAGCGCGACGGGCACGGTGTACCAGTCGAGCGCCCCGATGGGCGCACGCGGCTGGAAGTGGGTCCAGAGAGGGGCGAAGAACAGGCCGTCGGGTCCGAACGAGACGCCGCGGACCACGTTGCCGAGCGCAGCGCCGAACAAGACCACCAAGAGCGCGCTGGAGCCGAAAAACAGCGCGTCCCACAGGGCGGTCCACATCGGATCGTGCAGCTGATGGCGTAGCTCGATGCTCAAAGCGCGAAACAAGAGCAGCCACAGCACCAGCATGATTGGCAGGTAGAAGCCGCTGAGTCCCGTCGCCAGCAGCCGAGGGAACGCCAGGAACATGGTCCCGCCGGCGGCCAGCAGCCACACCTCGTTGCCGTCCCAGACGGGGCCGATCGAGCGATACAGCTGTCGACGCTCGGCGTCGGAGCGTGCCACCCAAGGGGAGAGCAGGCCGACGCCGAGATCGAAGCCATCGAGCACCACGTAGGTGGCGAGCGTCACGCTGAGGAGCAAGAACCAGACGGTGTCCATCGGCGGGGTCCTTTTCAGATGGGGGCGTGAGCCGAGTGTGAGCCCGTATCAGCGAGGGAAGCTGAGGGATCGTTGGGATCGGTGGGGCCCTGCGCGACGATGCGGGTCAGCAAGAGCACGAACAGCAGCGAGAGCAGGGCGTAGAGCCCCATGAAGCCCAGCAGCGTGAAGAGCACGTTGCCGCCCGACACGTGCAGGGAGTGCCCCTCGCTCGTGCGCAGCAGGCCGTGGATGATCCAGGGCTGCCGGCCCAGCTCGGCCGTCATCCAGCCAGCCGTGTTGGCCACGAAGGGGAGCGGAACGATCAGCATGTGCGCCCAGAGGAGTGTCTTGGTCTCGCTCAGGCGCTTTCTCCGCAGTTGCACGGCGCTGGCCAACGCCAGCGCGATGAACATCGTGCCGAGGCCCGCCATGACGTGATAGCAGTAGTAGAGGAGCGGCACGTTGTCGGGCCAATCGTGCTCGGGGAACTCTTCCAGGCCACGGATGCGGGCGTTCCAGCGCTGGTAGGTCAGCAGCGAGAGCACGTTGGGAAGGACCAGCTGGTTGTCGAGGCGCCGCTGCTCCATGTTGGGCTGGCCGATCAGCGTCAGGCCAGCGCCGTCCTCGCTGTGGAAGTGGCCCTCCATGGCCGCGAAGCCCACGGGTTGGTGCTCGGCGACCAGCTTGGCCTGCAGATCGCCCGTCGGGAATGCGGCCGAGAGCGCGGCCAGCACGCCCACGATCACGCCGAGCGAGAGCATCCGGGACACCGGCTCCGTGCGGCGGCCGCGCAAGGTATAGAAGGCGCCGAGCGCCGCCATGGTGAAGGAGCCGGTGATGACGGCGCCGTTCATGGTGTGCAGGTACTCGGGGAACACCCACGGATTCAGCAGCAGCGCCCAGATGCTGGTCAGCTGGAAGCTGCCGTCCGCCGCGATCTCGTAGCCTACGGGGTGCTGCATCCAAGCGTTGGTGCAGACGATGAAGTAGCCGCTGGCCCAGGTGCCGAGCCACAGCAGCAGCGACGATATCCAGTGCAGCCGCGGGCCGATTTTTCCCTCGGCGTACAGCAGCAGGTACAGGAACGACGACTCCAGGAAGAAGGCGAACATGCCTTCCATGGCCAGCGTTTGCCCGATGATTCCGCCGCTCATCGACGAGAAGCGCGCCCAGTTGGTGCCGAACTGGAACTCCATGGGGATGCCGGTCACCACGCCCATGACGAAGCTCAGTCCGAAGATGCGGATGGCGAAGCGCGCCGCGTGGTTCGCTGCCTCGTCGGCTCGGAAGTAGGCGCGCGTCTTCAGCAAGAAGACCAGGAACGCCAGGCCCATGGTGAGCTGCGGAAACAGGTAGTGATAAGTGATGGTGAACGCGAACTGCAGCCGGTGGGCGGCGAGGGTATCCATGCGTTGCCTCCGCCCCCTCTTTACGCCCAACGCGTCGCGCGACGCAAAATGGCAAATTGTCGCAGCAAGAACTCAGCGTGCCGAGCTGACGTGCCCGTCCACGCGCAGGGGAAACAAGAAGTACGGAGGCACACAAACGCCGCCTTCCTGCGAGCGCGCACAGGCGTAGTCGTCGCGGCAGGGGACCTCGAGAGAGCAGGCTCGCAGGCCGCTCGGTCGTGAGTGCTCGGTGACACAACGCCCGAAGGGCTCGGCTCGTGCCAAGCAGGCGTTGAAGCTGTCCAGCACCGCAAGAGCCCCGCAGCGGCCATGCTCGTCGAGGCCCGCGCAGGAGGCCGTGCACATGCCGCCCGGAAAGCCGACGCGGTTCTCGTTGCAGACTTCACCGCTCTTGCAGGCGAAGTCGCGGCTTCCTTGCACCCCGTCCTTGCGACCGTCCACGTTCGGAGCGAGCGGTCCGTACTCGCAAGGATCGCCGGTCTGGGGGTGGACCGGTAGACAGGCGCCGACCAGCTCGCGCTCGGCTTCCGGGGCGTCGTAGGGGCGGCATTCCAAGCCAGCGTCACAGGTCCAGGACGCGAACGACGGATCGCCCAAGCCGCAGGCCGAGCCATAGCTACCCGTCGTTTCACCCCGCTCCGGAAAGGGGATGGCCTCGTCTGCAGCTCGCCCCTCGAGCCAGGCTCGTGCGACGTCGAGTCGGCGCGGGCCGTCCGCCACGAAGTGCGGTGAGCTGCCGACGGCGAGCGCGGCACCCGCGGGCAGATCGTCGTCGTCCGTACCGAGGAGATGAAAGCCTGCGACGGAGCGCGATTGGTGGCAGCCCGGACAAGAGAGCTCGTCGAGTCGGCGTAGGTAGCCTTCGGCAGAGCGCAGCCGAGGGCCCGGCCAGGTGGGCGCGCCTGGGTCCTGCAACTCTTCGGCCCGAAACAGGCTGCGGAAGGGCCGATTGGCGCGGCGGGCCAGACCGCGTGGCGTCACCGAGGAGACGCGCTTCGCCAAGAAGCGCTCGGGGAGCAGGAGCTGGCCGCGCTCGGTCGCGCCGCGCGCAGCGTCGGCGCGCAACAGTTCGCGCAGTTCGTTGCGCAGGCGCGTGTCGTTCAGCAGACGGGGTACGTCGGGCGTGTTCTCGAGTGCCGAGGGCTCGAAGCGATCGGCGCGAGCGCGAAAGGCGCGCAGGATGTACTCGGCGTGGCCACCGAGCGCGGGGCGCACGGTGGACGGCCAGCGCACACTCTGCAGATTCACGACGAGCTGCGCGCGTTCTCGCTGCAGGCGGGACCGTCCCAGCGGACCGTGGGTGCCGACGAGCCACTCGGCGCGTTCGTCCGCCGAGCCTGGTGGGAGCTGGAGCCGCCGCGCCACGTCGGCGCAATCGTCGGCAGAGGCTCCAGCCAGGTACTCGAGCGCCACCGTGGCAGGCAACGGCGAGCGCTCGCGTGTGCGGGGGTCCCGGTATTCCAAGCGATAGATCAGCCGGGTCTCCCCGCAAGCGGTGGCATCGAAGGGGCGGCGGTCGAGGCGCGCGGTGACGCCAACGAGCCGAAATCGCGCCGAAGGCGAGGAGAGAAAGCCGACGTCGAACGTGCGATGACTGAAGCGCGCGACCGACACACCGGCGGCGGGATCGGCGGCCCGCAGTTCGTCCAGGTCGCGCTCGAGGACGTGCACCACGCTGGCCCAGTTCGGCGAACGTGCGAGGGCAGCGTTGTCGGCTCCCGGAGTGCCACCGAGGAGCGAGGCCAGATCCAGTCCGTGTGCCTCGAGCCGAGCGAGGAGTTCGGACTCCAGTAGCTCGGTGAAGGGGGGGAGGGGTGGCGCCTCCAAGATTGCGCCGCCTGCGGGAGGGGTGCCCGTCGTTTCGGCTTTCGTGGTCACGGCTGTGGGCTCGCCGGAGGCCGTCGAGGTCGCGGGAGTCGTGGAACCACAGCCGAGCAGCAGGGCGCCCAGCCCCACCGCGCCCAGCCCGACCGCATCCAGCCCAATCGCACCGCGGCCCACCCCGCGCCGGCCTCCCCAGTCACCAGCGCGGCGGCTCCCCATCGGCATCATGCTCTCGCTCCGCTGCCCGGCCGGCGAGCTAGGCGGGCGAACCCCGAGAATTGGCGTCATTCGGCGCCCCTAGCTAGGCTCCAGGGGTGCGTTCGCTCTTGCTCCCCGGCTCGCTGCTCGGCCTGGCTGCCGTGGCCTGTTGGGGTGTGGCTCGCCCCCAGGGTCCCGAGTCGTCCGCCGTCGCGCCGACCGCCACGGCGCCCTCGACCGCGGTAACCGGAGCGTCGACC
>DATIDO010000494.1:0-7137 GCA_035456245.1 Polyangiaceae bacterium | reverse complement strand
CTGCGCGGCACCAGCCAGTTCAGCGAGTTCGCTGGGCTGCCGAGCTTCCTCGATGGGCACGTCTACGTGCTGCCGCCGCAGCCGGGCAAGGACTACGAGCTGATCGTCCTCGGCGATCTGCACGGCTGCTACTCGTGCCTGAAGGCCGCGCTGATGCAGACGGACTTCCTCGCCAAGGTGCAGGCCCACGCCGATGATCCCGAGGGCACGCCCGAGACGCACCTCATTCTCTTGGGCGACTACATCGATCGCGGTCGCTTCAGCTACGACGGCATCCTGCGCGCGGTGATGCAGCTCTACGCCACCGTGCCGAACGCTGTCCACGTCTTGCGCGGCAACCACGAGTACTACCTCGAGCACAAAGGCCATGTGCTCGCGCCGGTGCGGCCGGCCGAGGGCATGATGGACCTGCAGGGCACCGCCGGTGACGCCTTCTTCAAGGAGTTCTTGCAGCTGTTCGAGCAGCTGCCGACGTCGCTCGCCTTCGACCGGATGTTCTTCACCCACGCAGGCATCCCGCGCGACGCGACGCTGGCGGAGAAGTGGACGGATCTCTCGTCACTCAACGATCCGGACATCCGCTTCGAGATGATGTGGAGCGATCCGAGCGACACCGAGGCCGTCCCCGACGAGCTCCAGAAGGCAGCCGCGCGCTTCGGCTACGGCACCCAGCAGTTCCGCAGCTTCATGCAGCGCATCGGTTGTACGGCGCTGTTCCGCGGACACGAGCGCATCGTCGAGGGCTTCCGCGAGACGTATCGGTTCCCCGAGGCCAGCCTCTACACGCTCTTCTCCGCGGGCGGAGCCGAGTGCCGCGATCTCCCCGAGACGAGCAACTACCGGGAGGTGACGCCACGCGGGCTCACCATCCGTCACCGGGATGGAGTGAGCCGCATCACGCCGTTTGCCCTCGACTGGGCTCGCTACGGCGATCCCGCGCGCAATCGCTTCATGGCGTGAGCGGCTCAGGCAGCTTCGCAGGTTACTGCATGGGGCGCGACGAGTGGTGGCGCGCGCGTCCCATGGTGTGGTGTTCACGGTGGCGTTGGCACCAAATCTCGGCGCCATTGGTTTCGAAGCGCACTTGGACGCAGTCGGGACAGGGTGGCTCGATCAGGGCAGCCGGATCGTCCCTGTGGTGAACGACCAGCACCTGCCGATCGGTTTGACGAGTGATGCGCTCGGCGGTGGAGCCGAACAGCAAGCGATGAAGGCGGCCGTGCTCGTGCGAGCCCACCACGACGAGATCGGCGTTGAGCTCGTCGGCCAGGTTCAGGATGCCGACCACCGGATTGGCGAAGCGCGTGTGGACCTCGATGGAATCGATCTTGGATCGGTGATCCTTCGCCCACTCCGCAAACAGCACATTCACGCGCTTTTCGAGCAAAAGGCTCGCCTCGTGGGCTGCCTGTTCGACCAGTGCGCCCCAGCTCATCCTCGGTGAATCGATGCCTGGGATCACCGCGCCCGACGTATCGGACAGGATGCGAACCACGTGGACGTGCGAGAGCGGATGCTCGCTCGCCTGCTGAAACGCAGCGCGGAGGGCTTCCTCCGACTGCGGCCTTTCATCGAAGCCTACGAGAACGACGAAACCGTGATTGGTCATGATGCCCCCCTTTCCTGTGGTCCGAATGGCCGTACGGATCGCCCGTACTTGCACTAACTGTCCCACCAGATTTCGTCGGCGCATGGACAACTGATCTTTATTCCCGAGGGGTTTCACTCGGGACGGATCAGGAGGGAGTTCCGCCATGGCAGATGCGTCTGATCAGTGTGGTGGAGGAATGTCGATCGCCGCCGCGTGACGGCTCGCGGCGCGCTTGACAGGGCGGCGGGCCGACGAGAGGAACGAAGATCATGACGGCCTTCTTTCGCTTGCGGACTCGCTTCTCGGTTCTGGTCCTGTCGACCTGCCTGCTGGGTGCAGGGGGCTGCGCGCCCAAGCGCAACTACGACGACGGCGGAAGCACCGGGGGCGGGGCGGGGAGCTCGGGCGTCGACGGCGACGGCGACGGTAGCGGTGGCAACGATGGCAGCGGGGGCGGCGATGGCGCCGACTCGGTCGCGCCGACGGTTGTCTCGGTCTCACCGAGCGGCGCGGGGATCAGGAACGACGCGCCGATCGTCGTCACCTTCAGTGAGGCGATGGACGAGGCGTCGGCCGCCGCGATCTCGCTCACCCTGGACGGTACCGAGGTCGCGCTGGACGCGGGTGTGTGGTCGGAAGGGCGGACCCGCCTGACCCTGCAGCCGTCGGAGCCGCTGCTCTACGCGACGGGGGTCAATCCGATCCTCGACCCTCACACCTACACGGTGCAGGTGTCCACGGGCGCCGAAGATCTGGCGGGGAACGCGCTGACCGGGGCGGTCCAGGAGACGTTTGCCACGCTGCGTCGCATCGAGACGGTCATCAACGCGACGGACCAGCGGCAGTACTTCTTGGCCGAAGGAAGCAGCGTGTCGGCGGGGGGCACCAGCTTCTACGTGCGCAGGCAGATGGGCGACCTCAACTACGAAGACCAGTGGGACTACGGGCTGGTCGTCTTCAACAACACGGCGCCAGGGCTCGATGTCGCGCTCGGCCCCGACGACACGGTGACGCTCGAGCTCTATGCCGTTTCCGGGACGCTCGACAGCGCCAGCCTGGAGTTCAAGCACATCCACGGCACGAACCTGGCATCCACCAGCACGCCGTACGCGACTGCGCCCACGACCGCCGTGACCTGGACGACCTTCCCCGCGGTGGCGAGCTGGTGGTCGATCAATCTCCTGAGCATCTTCAAGCACCCGAGCTTCAACCTGAGCTCCTACACCTCGGGCCTGCAGATCTTGCTCACACTCGAGACGACCGGCGCAGGTGGCACGACCCGAATGGCCACGTTCAATGGCCTCACCCACTCCACGAACAAGCCGCGTCTGCGCATCTCGCGACTGGTGGAGTGAGGGCTCGTTGGGGCGCTCGTGTCCGCGCCGGCGCGGAACGCGGCGCGACCGGGCTGGCACGCGTTGCTGACGGATGCGCTGGCGACCGGCCTGATTGAAGAGCAAAGTTGGTCGCGTGAGCGGTGAGGCTGACTTTCTGGAAGCGAAGCAGGCCGCGGCTGCAGGCGAGCGCCTACACGGGCTATTTCATCTCGCGGCAGCGCTCGCCGGTTCGCCCAACGACGAGAAGTGGCTTGCGCTTGCGGACGATGGTGGGGAGGAAAACTGGTCTTTGGACGAGTTTCCCGAAGAACAGCAGAGATTCTTTGGTCTAGTCGCGCTCGACGCGCGTCGCAGACTCCAGGGGACGGGTATCGCGAGGGCAATTGCCGCTCTGGTCGACGTCATTCGCGTCCAGCCTCGGCTACCATATGCCGCCTGGTTCAATCGGCCGGAGGTCATGGATCGAATCGACAAGGACTCAGTGAGCCCAATCGGCCCGAGGCTCGCGCGGTTCTTCATCGAACGTGTTCCCTTCGAGGAAAATGGGGTGGACGCCCAAAACGCGCTTGGGCTCGAAGCGTTGCTCGTTCGACTTCTCGAACTCGCTCCCGGGCACCCGCAGCTGATTACCTACCTCCGGGCCCTGCTGCGCGAGACCGGGCGACACGATGAGGCTTTGGCGTTTGCCGTAGGTCAGGCTGAGCGCTTTCCGAGCTGGCAAACGCTCGCTCTGGTCGGGACGAGCCTCCGCGAAGTCGAGCGAAACCAAGAAGCCCTCGCTTGGCTAGAACGTGCTTCCCGCGAAGCGCCCGAGGTCGTTTCGATTCACCTGGATCTGGGGGACCTGTGCCGCGCGCTCCAGGATGATGAGGCCGCCCGAACCCACTATGCCCGAGCGCTCGCTCTGCAGCCGGACAATGAGTGGGCGCGGGCTGCGCTGGATGAACTTCGGCGAGCCTAGGTCGCTCGGGGGACACCTAGCGTGGCCAGGTACTTGGCCCAGTCCCAGATGACTTCGGGACTAAAGACGCTTCGGGCTGGATAGTCGAGGCGACGCACAAGCTCCTGGCCGCCCGGTGCCACACCAACGAGCTGCCCACTGCGACGTCCCACGTTCTCCAAGCGTGAGGTCGTGGCGGGACGGAACACGTGCCCGAAGATAGGGTCTCCTTTGTGGCATCCGAGCCAGACGTCTGCGACTGGGCGCTCGAATGGGTCGACAATCGCGCAGCGTGTCCAGGCAATTGGTTGGTCCTCGGTCCAAGCCCAAAACTCGTCGAGGGACTGGCCCACGCCCATGTCCCTCGCGATCGTCAGGGCCTGCGCGACCACGATTGGTGGCATGTCCCGCACCGTGTTGCGGTCGACGAGCACCTCGGGCTGTTTGATCTGCGGCGGAGGGGCGCCCTTTTCTGTTCGAATCGACGCAAAGGCGGGGGCGTGGTGAGCCAGCTTGGGGTTTGCCATCAGTCGAGCCTCGAGCCAGTCGAGCGTTCCCGAGCGGCTCAGTTGATCAGCAGCAATGGGGCCATGCGAGGCGAAGAAGCTCTTGGCGGCGCCCGCGGCCAGCTCGAATAGCTCGTTCGACTTCGTGTGTGGCCACAGTGGGTCGAGGGACCAAAACCCGCCAATGTCGCGTAGCGGGTCCGCCATCGCTTGCTCATCGACGAAGGCGCTGAGTGCTTCGCGGGCCGCACTGAAGAGCACGCTCTCGGGGAGCTTCTTCACCAGGGCCCCGAACGAGCGTGAGAGCATGCTCGCCGGCTCGAGGGTAAAGAGTGGATGGTAGCGCTCCGGGAGGAGCTCCTTCTTTCCAAGCTGGGCGCAGAGCACTGCGAGCAGGATGGACGTGTCGAGGAAGCCTCGCTCTTCCGGAGGCAGTGCCAAGAGCCCTTCAGCGCGCGCGCGGGCCCAGGCAGTGAGTTCAGGCGAAGGCGTCTTCACGGCTTTCTCGAGCAGCTCGCGGCCGCACTCGTTGATCGGCTCCCAGAAGGTGCTCTTGCGGTCGGGGTCGAGCTCGCGGTCGCGCAAGAAACACTCACACAGCGCTTCGGGCGCTAGCTCAGCGAGCAGCTTGCGTGTCTTCGTGGGACCACCGCCAAACCAGTAGGTGATGTAGAGGGCCTTCCATAGGCTGAAGCGATAGCTGGTTCCCTTGTGGGAGAAGTCGACGGGACGAGCGAGGTCCCCCGCGTCATCGAAGCCGAGCCAGAGACGCCTCAGGCCCAGCGGCGTTGGCACGCCCACGCTCCGGAACGTCTCGTCGTCGTGATCGCCGAGCAAGAGGGCGTAGTCTTTCTGCGAGAGCACCTCCAGTTTGGCCAGCTGCTCGGCGCTGAACTCGTGAGCCTCCTTGACCTCACTGAATTTGTCGCTGAAGTCTCTAGCTAGGTCCTCGAGCAAGCGCTTGAACCGACGCGACCTCGTGTCGGCGAGCTTTGGCACGGCCATGTACGTGTTCGCGTGAACGCTCAGGGGGACGCGCAGGTCTTCGAGGCTGGCGAGGACTAGGTCGAGGTTGCTCATTTCTTGGGCTTCTTCTGCTGGTGTTTGGCTTCCCAGTACTCATTCCCACCCTTTTTGGGCGCCTTTTTCTTTCCGTCCCAGGCGTTCGACTTCGCGTAGGTATCCGCGAGTGATTGTTCGAAGGCTCCTTGCGTCGTTCCCGGCACTGGCGTTGGGCCGACACCGCCTTCGTACTTGACGTGGTTGTTGGTCGGCCATTTGTACTCGACGGTGGATTCATGCCTTTTCGAAAACTCAGCCATCTTTGCGTTGCACACGGTGCAGGGTGGCAGTTCTCCGGACAGCTCGAGGTTCGATCCTCTGAGGTCACGGCCAAAATGTGCTTCGGCCCACTCCATCGAGTGCTGCTCCGTGTGTGCCGTGGGTTGTTCGGTATTCTTGGTCTTTCTAGGCTTTCCGTCGTCGTCCAGGGGGGGCAAATGCGTGACCGAGCCGTTGGACGCTCCGGGAATGTCGTGAACGACGCCATCCTTCGTGTGTCCACTGGTGACAACTCCAGCCTTGGGATTTTGGGGTGAGTTTGCAGGGTTCGACTCCGGGACCCATGTCCCCTGCTTGTCACCCGTCTTGATTGTCAGTTTGGTTCCACAGTTGTGGTCCAGCCCGCTGACATCGCTAGAGCCGATGGGCTCCGCACCGCAGTAGGCGTAGAAATTGGGGCCGCCGGCGAACCTCACTGGATCCGGGGTCAAGTAGCGCCCGAGGTCCGGATCGTAATAGCGGTGGTAGTTGTAGTGCAGGCCGGTTTCCTCGTCTTCGAACTGGCCGGGGAACCGCAAGGGGGTCGTGGCGCCTGAAGGCTGACGTGCGCGTCCATAGGCAGAGCGCTCCAACGAGCCGAGTACCTTGCCCGCCGAGTCGATGAGTTCTTCGGGGGTGCCGAGAATATCCGCGACGAAGTATTCCCAGTCGCCCTCGACGCCCCCGCGATCGGTGCGTTGTGCCCAGGCCTGATACCTCCCGTCGTCGTGAGCGAAGGTGCGAACGTAGCGCTCGGCAGCCGGAAAGGTGCAGACTTCATGGATGAGGAGATCGCTGTACCAGACGAAGCGCACCTCGCGCTGGAGCTCCCCTTGCCGGTACAACCGCTTGCGGAGACGGCGACCGAAGGGATCGTAGTCACACTCCAATCGCGAGCCATCCGGTAGCTCGATGGCGGCTAGTTGGTTCTGGCCGTTCCATTCGTAGCGCGTCTCGAGCGCGCCTCCGGACGCTGACTCCGACACGGCAATGATGCGCCCCAGGCCATCGTAGGAGAACTGCTTCGTGCCAGCGCTGAGCAGGCGATCTCCGGCAGCGTAGCGCCTACCTGATGCCCCTGGATGGGTCTCCCAGTGGTTGCTCGCCTCGTCGATCCCGAAGGTCTCGACCTCGCCCGAGTTCGTTTCGCGTTTTCGGAGTCGCAACCGGGCATCGTACTCGTACGAGGTGACTCGCGAGTTGTTGGTGGCGTTGACTAGCTTTCCCTTGTCGTCGAACGAGAAGGTCTTACTGATGATGACGCTGCGAGCGTCACTGCCAACCCAGACAGGTTCGCCTGACGATTTCGCCAAAATGCCCACTAGGACGCGGCGTTGGGCAATGCGGAACAGTTCGTCGTAGCGAGTCTCGATGCGTGCGCCGCCTGGCAGAACCTTCGCGACCTCGAGACCAATGACGTCCGGAATGTGGCGAACGCGCGTC
>DATIDO010000493.1:0-6850 GCA_035456245.1 Polyangiaceae bacterium | reverse complement strand
GCATACTGGTCGTCCGACATGACCAGCAGGTTGCCGACAGCCACGGTGAATTGGTCGTCGTTGCCGGTCAGGTCCATGCGGCCCCAAATGCGGCTCACCAGCTTCATTTCCCTCGGTTCGTGCACGTCGATCTTGCTGGCGCCGGGGTTCGGCCGCAGGTGGCCGGCGAACATGTAGCCGTCGGAGAAGCTCAGGTATTCGGTCGCACCCACGTCGAGCGTGTCGAGGGGCGCGTTGGCGGCACCGATGGTGGTCGGATCAGTGAGCACGTCCCAGCAGCGCAGGGGACTCTGCAGGTAGACGTGGCGGCCGTAGAAGGCGCCGATGTAGCTCTTGGTCGTCGTGATGGCGTCGAGCGGGATGGGCTCGTGCGGATCGCCGATATCGAACGTGGCGATTCCGCCGTTCTCTTTGGGTGTGGTGACGACCAGCACGTTGCCAATGGCGTAGAGCGGCCCGGCGTTCACGCCGCCGAAGCTCGAGGTCGGCACCCGCTTCACGACCGAAGGGTTCGTGGGATCGCGCGCGTCGAGCACGTGCACGCCGGTGCTGGTGCCGCCGACGTAGATGGTGTGCCCCTGCCAGGCGATCCCCCACACGGCCTCGGTGAAATCCCCGTAGTTCACGCCTTCCAGCGCCACGCTCTTCACCAGCGCTGGCTTGCGCGGATCGGTGATTTCCCAGATGTCGATGCCCTTGCCCGAGATGGTCGCCGTGTAGAGGCGGCTGCCGTACTTGGCGAAGCCGATCTGGTGCCCTTCGGCCTCGCCGTCGCCGTCGGGGCTGATGGCCTCCGACAGCATCACCGGGTTCTGCGGATCCTCGATGTCGAAGGTGCTGAAGCGGGCGTTGCCGGTCAGCTGCAGGTAGCCGTTGATGATGGCGGGCTGGTTGTGGTGCGCGAACTCGAGCGTCGGCGAGAGGATGCCGAGGCGCCAATTCTCGCGGCTCGGGTTCACCATTTCATCCGGGTAGGCTTGGTTGGGCACGTAGCCGAGCGGTCGGCTCGGGCCTTCGTCGAGCGGCCCACCGCCGCTGCCGTTCGCGCCACCCGTGCCCCCTGCGCCGCCGGTGTCCGCTGCGCCGCCCGTCACGGCGCCGCCGAAGCCGCCGAGGCCCGCTCCCGCATCTTTCGGCTCGCTGCTGCAGGCCAGGGCGGCCATGCCAGCGAGAAGTCCGGCAGCGGCGGCGTTGACGAAGAGCCACCTCATGGTGCGAACCCGGGCCAGGGCTGATGGGTCGTGCTCGGCGTGCCATCCGAAATTTTCGGCCAGCCGTTGTCGAACACGATGCGATCCACCAGCACGTGACGACCGGCCGCCGCGTCACGACCGCCTTCGCCGTTCGACGGCCAAGCGTGATAGACGAAGTACAGATCGTCTCCTGCCGGCACCACCGAGCCGTGCCCCGGCCCCACCCAGGTGGCGTTGTTGGCCAGGATGGGGTTGCCGAACTTCTCGTAAGGGCCCGCCACGTCGTTCGAACGCGCGACGCCGGTCCGGTAACGCTGGTCGTAGACGTTGCCGCTGTAGAAGAGGAAGTACGTGCCGCCGTACTTCACGATCCACTGGCCTTCGACCACCCCGCCCTCCCAGGTGGACGCGTCATTGCGCAGGATTTCTACCTGAGCCGAGCCCGGCGCAAACGAAAGTCCATCGGCCGAAAGCTCCCTCAGGTAGATGGGCGTCGGCTGGCCGTGGGCGTTGCCGTCGATCTTGTACGTCAGGTAGCGCTTGCCATCGCTGTCCTCGAAGTAGTTGGCATCGATCACTCCCTGCGCGTGCTCGACCAGCGGTGAGCCGCGATCTGTATACGGGCCCGTGGGCGAGTCGGCGGATGCTGCCCCCACCGACAGCACGTCCGCGCCGTTCACGGAGGTGTAGTAGGCGACGTACTTGCTCCCGACCTTGTGCAGCTCGGGGGCCCAATTGCGCCCGCCGTTCGCCGCCCAAGAGGGCTTGCCGTTGGGCAGCACGACACCGTCCGTGTCTTCCCACATCACCAGATCGTAGGAACGACGGATGCGGAACTGTCCGCCGGTCGAGACCATGTAGTAGAGCCCTTCATCCGCCAAAACCCCTGGATCCGGGCGATTCGCGGCGATCACGGCGTTGCGGTACGGCGGCTTGGGCCCCACTGCGCCGCCCTCGGCCACGGTGACGAAGCGCTCGTCGAGCAGCTCTTCTTCTGCGCCGGGCGGCGTCCAGAAGAGCGCCAGCTCGGCGTCCAGGTTCGTTTCGAAGTACTCGAGTCGCACGGACACCTCGCCGGCGGCGAGCTCGATTTCCCCCTCGTGCCGTTCGGCGAAATGGGAGCGCCAGTCGTCGATGATCAGCTCGTCGCCAATCCACAGGCGCACACCGTCGTCGCCCATCGTGGCGAAGCGGTATGTGCCCGCCGCTTCGACGTGCAGCGTGGCCGACCAGCGCGCGCTGAAGCTGTCCTCACCCACGCCCGCCGCGGGCTCCGGGGTCTCGCCGGCCCAGACGTGCTGGACGCTCGGCTCGACCGCCGTGTGCACCAGCTCGCGGTATTGGAAGAAGTAGTCCGCCCGAAAGCCGGGCGCCGCGGGTGTCGGGGGCGCTCCCCCCAAACCGCTCGAACCGCCCGTGGCGGCCTCGCCACCCCCCGATCCACTCGCTCCGCCCGTCGAGGAAGCGCCGCCGAGCCCTGCATCTCCCTCACTCGACGAGCAAGCCGCCGTGACCTGGAGCCCCAGCAGCCCAATGGCAAGATAGGTGAAACTTTTGCGGCTGGCTTTCCCGTCGTGCCGAGAATTCGAGTGGGGCATGTTGGTCTCCTAACCGACTGGTGTCCGGTCACTCCTCTCGGGATCTGCTGAACGGGATCCAGAATCACTCCAAACGATGGTCCTTTCTTCGCGCCGTCCGCGCGCGCAGCTTGACGCGCTTCACCGCGCCTACCTATTTCGAAGTCCTAACGATCGCCTACCTTCGTGCGCCCCAACATCCTGGAGAAAACGTCATGAGCAGCAGCAGTGGAGCCAAGTGCCCCTTCAATCATGCGACCTTGGGCGGAGGCGCCCAGAACAGCGACTGGTGGCCCAACAAGCTGAACCTGAAGCTGCTTCGTCAGCATTCGTCCTTGTCGAATCCGCTCGGCGAACGCTTCGACTACGCGGCCGAGTTCGCGAAGCTCGACTACGCCGCGATCAAGAAGGATCTCGCGGCGCTGATGACCGACTCGCAGGACTGGTGGCCAGCCGATTTCGGCCACTACGGCCCGCAGTTCGTGCGCATGGCCTGGCACGCGGCCGGCACCTATCGCATCGGGGACGGTCGGGGTGGTGCGGGCCGCGGGCAGCAGCGCTTCGCGCCGCTGAACAGCTGGCCCGACAACGTGAACATCGACAAGTCGCGCCGCCTGCTCTGGCCGATCAAGCAGAAGTACGGCCAACGGATCTCCTGGGCCGATCTGTTGATCCTGACCGGCAACGTCGCGCTCGAGACCATGGGCCTGCGCACCTTCGGCTTCGGCGGCGGTCGCCCCGATGTGTGGGAAGCGGACGAGGACGTCTACTGGGGCAAGGAAAAGACCTGGTTGGGTGACCAGCGCTACAGCGGCGAGCGCGATCTGGAGAATCCTCTCGGCGCCGTACAGATGGGCCTCATCTACGTGAACCCCGAGGGCCCGAACGGGAACCCCGATCCGCTCGCCGCCGCCAAGGACATCCGCGAGACCTTCGCGCGCATGGCCATGGACGACGAAGAGACGGTTGCGCTGATCGCGGGCGGGCACACCTTCGGCAAGACCCACGGCGCCGGTCCCACCACTCACGTGGGTGTGGATCCGGAGGCCGCCGGGCTCGAAGAGCAGGGCCTGGGCTGGACCAGCAGCTACGGCAGCGGCAAGGCCGGCGACGCCATCGGCAGCGGCCTCGAAGTCACGTGGACCACCACGCCGACCAAGTGGAGCACCAACTTCTTCTGGAACCTGTTCGGCTACGAATGGGAGCTGACCAAGAGCCCCGCGGGGGCTCACCAATGGACCGCCAAGGGAGCCGGGGCCACCATCCCTCACGCCCACGATCCATCGAAGAAGCTCGTCCCCACGATGCTCACCACGGATCTCTCGCTCCGCTTCGATCCCGCGTACGAGAAGATCTCGCGACGCTTCATGGAGAACCCCGACCAGTTCGCCGACGCGTTCGCGCGAGCTTGGTTCAAGCTCACCCACCGCGACATGGGGCCCCGCGCCCGCTACCGCGGACCCGAAGTACCCGCCGAAGAGCTCATCTGGCAGGATCCGCTGCCGGCCGCCGGCCCCGTACTGACCGAGTCCGACATCACGGCGCTCAGGGCTGCGATTGCCGGCGCGGGGCTGAGCGTCAGCCAGCTCGTCTCGACGGCCTGGGCCTCGGCCTCGACCTTCCGCGGCTCCGACAAACGTGGTGGCGCCAACGGCGCACGTATTCGCTTGGCACCTCAGAAGGACTGGGAAGTGAACCAGCCCGCCGAGCTCGCGTCCGTCCTGGCCAAGCTGACGGCGGTGCGCGACGCCTTCGAGAAATCGAGCGGCAAGAAGGCCTCCTTGGCCGACGTGATCGTGCTGGGCGGCGGCGTAGGCGTCGAGCAGGCGGCGCGAGCCGCCGGTGTCGAGGTGAAGGTTCCGTTCACCCCCGGTCGCGTCGACGCAACCGCCGAGCAGACGGACGTCGCTTCTTTTTCGCCACTCGAGCCCATCGCCGATGGCTTCCGCAATTTCGCCAAGGCCGGTCTGGGCCTGCCCCACGAGGCCCTGCTCGTGGACCGCGCGCAGCTGCTCACGCTGAGCGCGCCCGAGCTGACGGTCCTGGTTGGTGGGCTACGCGTGCTGGGTGCGAACGTCGGCGGCTCCGCCCACGGCGTGTTCACCACTCGCGTCGGAGCGCTCACCAACGACTTCTTCGTCAACCTGCTCGACATGTCGACGGTGTGGAAGCCGAGCGCCAGCGAGCCCGACGTGTTCGAGGGCAAGGATCGCAAGACCGGCCAACTGCGTTGGACGGGCACGCGGGTCGACTTGGTCTTCGGCTCGAACTCCGAATTGCGCGCGCTCTCCGAGGTCCATGCCAGCGCCGACGGGGGCGAGAGGTTCGTCCGCGACTTCGTCGCTGCTTGGACGCGAGTGATGAATCTGGACCGCTTCGAGCTGGGCTGAGCTGGAGCTGGGCTGAGGCGGCCGGGACCGGGCTGGCTGCGCTGGCGCCGGACGGCCGCCGCCGAGCACCGCCCACCCGACGCCGCCGCCCCCCCCCAACGACGCGCCGCAGGCCTTTTTCGGCCTGCGGCTTCGTTGTTTGCCAATTCATAAGCCTCGGCTTATATGTTGTTCATGAGCGCCCCGCTCGAGAACGAGATCTTCCGCGCCCTGGCCGATCCCAGTCGGCGAGCGATCTTCGAGGCCATCGCCAACGGTGAGACCGCCGTGAAGGACCTCACGGCCCGCTTCGCCATTTCACAGCCTGCCGTCTCGCAGCACTTGGCGGCCCTGAAGGAGGCCGGGCTGGTGGTGGGTCGGCGCGAGGGACGCTCGACGCTCTACCGAGTCGAGCCACGCGGCCTCGAGCCCCTGGTCGACTGGATTTCCCACTATCGCGCGTTCTGGACCGAACGCGCCGAACGACTCGAGAAACTGCTGGAGAAAATGGACCCATGACCCTGACCGAAACCACCTCCCCCGGGCAAACCACCACACTCTCGTTCGAGCTGGAGCTGTCCCATCCTCGCGAGAAGATCTGGCGCGCACTCACCGAGCCTCGGCTGCTGAGCGAATGGCTCTTGCCGATCGTCGAGCTGCGCCTGGAGCCAGGAGCAGCGTTCGAGTTCCGCGCGCCCGAACAGCCCGGCTGGGACGGCCTGGTGAGCTGTCGACTCTTGGAGAGCCGCGAAGGTGAGCTGCTCAGCTACCGTTGGGTCGCCGGAGGGATCGACACGGTGATGACGTTCACTCTGGCGGCCAGCGCGTCGGGGACTCGGCTGTCGATCGTGCAGTCCGGATTCAACGAAGCGCAGAAGCAGAACTTCGGCGGAGCGCGCTACGGATGGAAGATGATGACGGGGCGCTTGATCGAGCTGCTCGGGAGGGCGTCATGAGCCATTGGATTCGCCAGTTTCACCGCTGGATCTCGATCTTCTTCACGGTCACCGTGATCGCCAACTTCGCCGCCATGGCCATTCATCCCGGACAGCAGCCTCCGCCCTGGATCACCTACTCGCCTCTCTTGCCGCTGTTCCTGCTGTTGTTCTCGGGGCTGTACCTGTTCGCTCTGCCCTACTTCGGCAAACGCTGACTCCAGTCGGAGCGTGGCCCGCCTCGCGAGAGACGCGGGTCACGAGCATTGTTTCCGCCTCGTGACGCACCATCGCGGCCGGAAGAATTGGCCCGATCCCGTCTCGCTCCGGGGCGCCCAGGCGACCGTGATACGCTGGGACCGAGGAGCTGCACATCGATGCCGCGGCGGGCCCGAAACCAGGAGCATAGCGCCCAGTGAGCGAAGCGACGCCGGGAGGCGGGCCGACGTTCGAGAGTGGGGCCGCTCTGCGCCGCCAGACGCAGTCGGGCACGGCCCCTGGGCCGACGACCGCCGCCCGACAGATCCGCCGCTCCCGTTGGACACTCGCTCACGGCTGTCTGGCACTGCTGCTCTTCTCGCTCGGCGCCTTTTGGGCCCACCACACCGTCGATCGAATCCTGCGCGATCAGGTGCGCTCCCAGCTCGACGCCCGCATGCAGAGCTGCGTCGGAGCGTTCTCCTACGTGGCCGGTCAGCTGATCCGTTCGGCCGAAGCACTCGGCAAGGACGACCGGCTCATCGCGGCGATGACGACACTGGGCACCGTCGACACTG
>DATIDO010000492.1:0-4745 GCA_035456245.1 Polyangiaceae bacterium | reverse complement strand
GTCACACCGCCGTAATAGATGCCGGCTACCTTCACCCGCTCGTAGAAGTGGGCCATCTCCTCGCCGCTGCCCTGCTTGCGGCTGGCCTCGACCACGGTGAGGTAGAGCCCGTTCACCTCTTGCCACATCTCGCGTGAGATGACCTCGCGGACGGTGCGCGCGTTCTCACGAGCCGCCATCACGCTGGAGAGGATGCTGTTCGGGTACTTCCGGTCGAAGGTGAGGAACTGCATGACCGACTGGGCGGTCGCGGTTTCGTAGTTCTCTCGGTACCAGTCTTGGTCGCCGGTGGTCAGGACAAGCGGCTCCCAGCTCGGCTTCTGTGTGCTGGGCGAGTCCAGCATCAGGTCGAGGTTCACGTTGACGAAGCGTGCCACGTTCTCGGCGCGCTCGACGTAACGACTGGCCCAATAGACGGCGTCGGCTACACGACTCAGCATGGGGAAACGACCTCTGTGCTGCGCATTTCCATTCTCTGTAGTCTCGGTCGGTTCTCGAATGAAGGGATGTTTTCGAAAGGAAAGGAGAGCTGATCTCCCTGCTTATTTCGGCCTGGCTCGATGGGTCCGATTCACTCGGCCAACACCCAGGTGTCCTTGCTTCCTCCTCCCTGTGACGAATTGACGACCAGTGAGCCCTTGCGGAGCGCCACGCGAGTCAAGCCGCCAGGCTGCACGTAGATCTTCTCGCCGTGCAGGGCGTACGGCCGCAGGTCGACGTGGCGGGGCTCGGCCTGCCGATCGATGATCGTGGGTACCCGTGACAGGGCCAGCGTGGGCTGGGCAATGTAGCCGCGGGGGTTGTTCTTGACGCGCTGCGCGAAGTCTTCCCGCTCGGCTGCGGTGGAGTGCGGACCGATCAACATGCCATAGCCGCCCGCTCCGTCGGTCGCCTTCACCACCAGCTCGTCCAAATGATCGAGCACGTAAGCGCGCGCCTCGTCTTCCGAGCAGATGTACGTCGGCACGTTCTTCAGGATCGGCTCTTCATCCAAGTAGTAGCGGATGATGCGCTCGACGTATGCGTAGATGGCCTTGTCGTCCGCCACGCCCGTGCCGGGCGCGTTGGCGAGCGCCACGTTGCCCTTGAAGTACGCACGCATCAGGCCCGGAACGCCCAACAAGGACTCGGGGCGGAACACCTCGGGATCCAGGTAGTCGTCGCCTACGCGGCGATAGATGACGTCGACGCGCGAGAAGCCGGCCGTCGTCTTCATGTAGACGAAGTCGTCCTTGACGATCAGGTCCTCCGACTGCACCAGCTCCACGCCCATTTGCTGGGCGAGGAACGCATGCTCGAAGTAGGCGCTGTTGTAGCGACCCGGCGTGAGCACCACGACGTGCGGATCATCGACACGTTCCAGGGCGAGGTAGCGCAGCATCTCCAGCAGTCGCACCGGGTAGTCGTCGACGGGGCGCACGGACATGCGCTCGAAGATCTTGGGGAACGTGCGCTTGAGGATCTGCCGGTTCTCCAGGACGTAGCTGACGCCCGAGGGGCAGCGCACGTTGTCCTCGAGGACCAAGAACTCGCCATGCTGGTCGCGCACCAGATCGGTCCCGCTGATGTGACACCAGATGCCGCGTGGCGGCTTCATGCCCAACAGCGGGCGACGAAAGTCGGGGCAGCTCTCGATCAGGGACAGCGGAACGACCTTGTCCTTCAGAATTTTCTGCGGACCGTAGACGTCCGACAGGAAGAGGTTCAGCGCCGTCAGGCGCTGGCGGATACCGCGATCCACCGTCTCCCACTCCTTGGCCGAGACCACCCGCGGGATGATGTCGAACGGAAAAATCCGCTCCGTATCGCTGTTGTCGCCGTCGTAACGAAGGGTGAAGGTGATGCCCGCACGCAGCAGTGCCTGTTCGGCGGCAGCCTGTCGGTGGAGGACCACCTCGCTACCCAGTTCTTGGATTCCGTTCACCAAGGGTTCGAAGCCCGACCGAACCTGACCGGTCGTGCTGAACAGTTCGTCGAAGTAGTGCTTTTCCTCGGGATTGTAATTGGTCAGATCCATGATTCGGCGAGTTTCTCGGAGCTGTAGGAGGCAACGCTTCGCCCATGCTCGACCAGCAATGGGTTCGGTCGCTTTCCCAATTGTTTCGTATTCGATTCATCGCCTGCGGCTGGCTCGAGCATGCTCCAAGCTCTGGAAAGGCCAGCCCTTTACGAGTCAGAACGACTCTACAGGGGGCATGGATCGCCGTCGATCCTGGGTGTTCGTTTTGTGCTGCTCGTTCCGCCTACATCGACGCCCGACCCATCGGCGGATCCGCTCGACGCACATGGAATGGGTGCGAACCGTGCATCCCAGTGTCCGTTCGAGCGGATCCCTCACCTGCCATCCGTCCGTTCGTGGCACTCCGCTGCTTCCGTAAGCGAGCGCCACCATCCGCGCATGCGTCCGTTACCGGGCCTTCCCTGCCCCCCACTGGCACGCGCGCAAGCTGAGATAGCATCGCGACATGATCGACTGGCTGGACCAACAGCTCTCCAATTGGCCCACGCGCATCGGTGTGGCGCTGGTGGTGACCGTCTTCACCGTCTGGCTCGCCAGCGTCGCCGCGCGCACGCTCGACGCCCTGAGTGATCGCTTGCAGCGGGCCATCAGCGCGCGTGCACAGCGCCTCGGCTTGCGCGACATCCAGAAGGTCTCCGAGCACGCGGTCGAGACGACGCTGGACACCATCGCAGGTCTGGCGCGCATTCTGGTCATTGCGGCGCTCTTCTACGGTTGGCTGCTGGTCACGGCCTACGTGGTCGACTCGCACCACACCTACGTCTACTTGATCCTCAACCCGCTGCAGCGCAGCGCTTGGGCCGCCGGCGAGTCTTTCGTGGGCTTCCTGCCCAACCTGGCCATCCTGGTGCTGATCGTGGCCTTCGGCCGCGTGCTGCAGTCCATGGTCCGCGCCTTCACCCAGGGCATCGCCGCAGGGCGCGTGCAGGTGCTCGGCATGGACGCCGGCGTGGCCACGCCGACCCACCGCATCCTCACGTTCCTGTTGTGGGTATCGATGTTGATCATCGCGGCCCCCTACCTGCCGGGCGCCGACTCCAAGGCCTTCCAGGCCGTCTCGGTCATGCTGGGTGTGCTCTTTTCGCTCGGCTCGAGCAGCTTGGTCAGCAACCTGATCGCCGGGCTGACCCTGACCTATTCCCGGGCCTACCGCGTGGGCGACCGCGTGCGCATCGGCGACATCTACGGCGACGTGACGGCACTGGGAGCGGTCAACACTCGCGTACGCACCATCTTGGACGAAGAGATCGTGGTGCCCAACGGTCAAGCCATGAGCGCAGCCATCATCAACTACAGCCGGTACACGAGCGGCTCCGGCGTGCAGGGCAACTGCGAGGTCACGATTGGCTACGACACACCGCACGTCGTCGTGGAGGCGCTCTTGATCCGCGCCGCCCTGGCCACCCCCGACGTAGTCGCCGATCCGAGCCCGTACGTGCTGCAGCCCAACCTGGAGGACTACGCGATTCGCTATCGTGTCTGCGCCTACACCAAGAACGCCAATCGACTCCACCTGATGGAGACCGCGCTGCGCCGCTCCATCGAGACGCTCTTCCACGATGCCGGCGTCGAAATCTGCACGCCCACCTACATGGCCGTGCGCGACGGCAACGCCATCGCCATTCCGCCCGCCAATCTGGAGCGCGCCGTGGCCGAGGCCACGGGCGAGATGGCGGCCAACGTCCGTTCCGCGATGACCCGCAAGTTCGAGGTCCGCAGCGAACCGACGACGGAGCCCACCAACAGCCACGGCGATTGAGGCCGCCTCGTCGGCTGACGCCGCGGAGGCCGCCACGAACCGTCACGTCAGCTGGGCCAGCTGACGCAGTAGACCCGGCGCATGCTCACTGCGCGAATTCGACGGTGTTGAGCGACTTCGCCTTGTCCTTGTAGCGAATACCCCCGAGCTGCTCGCGCAGGCAGGTCTCGACGGGCGCGCTCTTCGGTGTGGTCGAGACGTCGATACCCACGACCTTCCCATCCCACACGGCGATGCGGAGTTTGAAGTGCTGTCCCGCGCGGATCTTGCAGGGCTCGTAGAGCGCCGGCTGCAGCAGCGGCTCGCTCAGCACCTCCTGCTCGATGTTCACGCGCTGAGAGTCCTTGGGGACCGCGGAGACGGCCTGCTCCACGGTCATGCCGGGCTCGAACACGGGTTCGGCGGAGGACGCGGGAGCACGCGCGCTCGGTTCTTCTTCGACCTTCTCTTCCGCGACCGGCGTCGGCTCGACGGGCTCGGGTGCCGGCGCCGGCTCGGGCGGGGGCGCCTCGGGTGCTGGGGCGGCTCCACCACAGCCCACCCAACAGCCCGTGGAAACCAATAACACGCACCACCTCAGTCGATTCGAGATCCCGCTCATGCACCCCTCCCTCACTCAGGATAGGCGCACTCCAGTGTGCCCCGAAAGGATGTCGCCCCACGACCCAGCCTTCGACCCCAGCTCTCCTCGACGGATCGTCGGCAGGTGAACAAAAGAACTTCAGCCGACGAACCATCCGGCTCGTCGGCTGAAGCACGTTCGGGAGAAGGATTCGCAGGGGCGGCAGCGCTACCCCTGACTCGTCACTGACGAGGCTGGAGTGGCGCTGCTTTCCCTTCGTTTCAGAACAGGCCGTCCGTGTGGACAACCATACCGACCGTCGACGTGAACCATGCGTCGGTCGGCTGACCCGAGCCGTTGACGAACGGGTTGGTCGCTGCCCCACCTGCCGCCATCGTCTCGAT
>DATIDO010000491.1:0-10499 GCA_035456245.1 Polyangiaceae bacterium | reverse complement strand
CGCTGACACGTCGTCGCCGAGCGCCGCGGCGCAGCGCGCTCTTCGATCTGGCGACTGCCGTCAGCGACGAGCTGTTCAACCCGCTGACGCCGCTGCTGGCTGCGGGCGCCGCGCTGTCGGCGGTGGTGGGCTCGCTGACCGACGCGGTGATGGTCGGCGGCGTGGTCGCGCTGAACGCGGGCGTCGGCGGCTTTCAGCGCTTTCAAATCGATCGCGCCATCGCCGAGCTGGGCCAGAGCACCCGCGTGAAGGTGCACGTGCGGCGCGACGGCATGGTGCGCGAGTTGGCGTCGGACGAGCTGGTGCGCGGCGACGTGCTGCTGCTGTCCGCCGGCGATCTCATCCCGGCCGATTGCCGCATCATCGAGTCGACGCTGCTCGAGGTGGACGCCTCGGGGCTCACCGGCGAGTCGCTGCCCGTGCCGCGCAGCGCCACCCCGAGCTTCGAGGAAGGCGTATCCGACCGCTCGTCCATGCTCTACGCGGGCACGGTCGTCTCCAGCGGTCAGACGGTCTGTGTGGTCGTGGCGACCGGCGACGAGACCGAGGCGCGCCGCGGCGCAGCGTTCCGCGGCCACGTGCGCGAGAGCGGCGTCGAGAAGCGCATGCGCGAGCTGATGGACTGGACGGCGCCGCTGGCAGCGGTGGCCGGCGTGGGCGTCATCGGTGCGGGCCTGTTGCGCGGTCGAAAGCTGGAGGAGCTGGTTGGCTCGGCGGTGAGCCTGGCGGTGGCGTCGGTGCCCGAAGGCCTGCCGCTGCTGGCGACCGCTGCGCAGCTGGCGGCGGCTCGGCGCTTGCGGGTGCATGGGGCCTACGTTCGCAACGTCCGCGCGCTGGAAGCGCTCGGGCGAGTCGATACGTTGTGCGTCGACAAGACCGGCACGGTGACCGAGGGCGCCATCTCGCTCGGCTTGCTCAGCGATGGTCACGGCTCGGAGCAGGTGACGCGCGACGCGAAGTACACGGGTGAGCGCCCGTATCCGGCGGTGTTGGCTGCGAGCTTGCGCGCCAGCCCGCCTCGGCCCGGTGATCTCGAGCGAGCCGATCCGCTCGAGGTCGCGCTGTGGCGGAGCGCCGAGATGCTGGCCATCACCCCTCTGCACGATCGACCGAACTGGCAGCGGAGTGCCGAGATTCCGTTCGATGCCAGCCGCGGCTACCACGCGGTGCTCGGCGAGTCGGACGCGGGTCGCACCATCAGCGTGAAGGGCGCCCCCGAGGTCTTGCTGGCCGTTTGCCGCTCGAGCGAGGCCGAGCGGGCCCGTCTGGCCGCCATGGTCGACGAGCTGGCGACGGGCGGTTACCGCGTGCTGTGCGTGGCAGAGCGGGCAACCGACGACCCAGAGCTGCAGCCAGAGGCAGTCCGAGATCTCGATTTCGTCGGGTTCTTGGCGTTCCGCGACACCGTGCGTCCGACCGCGCGCCAGGCGCTGGCGGAGCTGCGTCGCGCCGGGTTGCGGCCGGTGATGGTCACCGGTGACCATCCGAGCACGGCGCAGGCCATCTTCCGCGAGCTGGGGCTCGCGGAGCAGCCCGAGGTGCTGACGGGCGCGGAGCTCGCGGCGCTGAGCGAGGAGCAGCTCGCCGAGCGATCGCCCTTGGTCGACGTGTTCGCTCGCGTCTCGCCTTCGCAGAAGGTGCGCGTGGTGCGCGCGCTGCAGCGCGCTGGGCGCACCGTGGCGATGGTGGGTGACGGTTCCAACGACGCGCCCGCCATTCGCTTGGCCAGCGTCGGTGTGGCCATGGGCGATCGGAGCTCGGAGGCGGCGCGCAACGCGGCCGATATCGTGCTGGGTGACGCGCGGATCGAGACGCTGGTGCATGCCATCGTCGAAGGCCGCTCCGTTTGGGACTCGGTGCGCGACGCGGTCGCCATTCTGGTAGGCGGCAACATGGGGGAGATCGGCTTCACCTTGCTGGGCGGGCTCGTCTCGGGTCGACCGCCCTTGTCACCCCGCCAGCTGCTCTTGGTGAACCTGTTCACCGACGTGGCCCCCGCCACCGCTCTGGCGCTGCGCGCGCCGAGCGCGACCGATCTCGACCAGTTGGTGGAGGCCGGGCCCGAGGCCTCGCTCGGCAAGCAGCTGCAGCGCGACATCGCGGCACGCGCCATCACGACGGCCACGGGAGCTGGCCTGGCGTGGGGTATCGGCAGCGTGATTGGCTCGCGCCGATCGGCCTCGACCATGGCGCTCTTGGCGCTGGTCGGCACCCAGCTGGGGCAGACACTCAGCTCTGGTGAGCGGAGTCGTCAGGTCGTGATGACCAGCGTCCTCACGGCGCTCGGACTGGGTCTGATCGTGCAGACGCCGGGTGTCAGCGGTGCGTTCGGTTGCCGGCCATTGGGGCCCATCGGTTGGTCGGTGGCGCTCGGCTCGTCGGTCGCGGCTACCGTCGGTGGTCGCTACGCGCCCGAGTGGCTCGATCGCTGGCGGGACGAGCGCGAGCGGCGAGCGCGGGGCGAGCCGCCCACTCCTTGGGTCGAGCTGCTGGCTCCCGGGGCGCCGCCCGTCGCGGCGTTCGCCTGAGTTTGCAGGCGCTCGGTAGCCTCCGGAAAGTTGGCCCGGCTGCGGGGGTCGGGGCACTCGGGGAGGGTCATGGCCCTGCTCCGTCCCGACTGCCGGTCGCTCCGCCTTTTCTCTCGCCCGGTCCTCGGCGCTGCCGCTGTTCCGGCGCTGCTGCTGCTGGCTGGTTGCTCGACGGCGAGCCCGGCGGTCTCCCCTTCCGCGGCCCAGCTGCCTCCGGCGATCGAGGCCGAAGCCGAGGAGCTCCCCCCGCTGGTGGGTCGCGGCGCGCCCGAGGTGGAGCGCGTCGAAGGTCGCCGCGTCGGCGACGTATTGGTTCATCGCTTCGTCGGTAGCTACACGCGTGAGCCGCTGCAGCTGACCGAGCGCGTCGTGGCTCACGAGCCGGGCCTCTGGGTGATCGACTACGAGCTGTCACAGGGTGACGATGTCCGCAGCTTGCGGGCCCGCTTGAGCGAGCGCAGCGAGCGCGTGCTGACGGTCTCGCGCGTGGTGGGTGAAGAAGAGGTCCCCGTCGACGCGACCGAGCTGCGTGAAATGATGGCGCGGACCGCCTTCGCGCCCGACCGCAACGGAGGCGTCGTCGGCCAGGAGAAGCAGACGTGTCTGATCGGACCGAGCGAGTTCGACTGCGAGGTCGCGCACTATCGGGTCTTCGTGGGCGAGCGCGAAGCATCGCTCACCGTGAAGAAGAGCGAGGCGCTCGGCCGTGATCTGGGGGGCGAGATCGTGGCGCTGGATGGGACGATCATCTACCGCGCCGAGCTGATCGAGCGCGTGCGTGGTTCCGGCGAGCCGAGTGACGAGGCCAGCGCCTCGCGCTGAGCCCTTCGCGAGCAGTTAGACGGGGGTGAGCCAGCTGGAGCGCAGGGGCTCCTTGCCGGTGGCTGCACGCAGATAGGCCCGCTGCAGTTCGGCGCCGACCGTGCCGCGGCCGGTCGAGAACTCCATCCCGTCCAGCTCGCGGACGGGCGTCACTTCGGCGGCGGTGCCGGTCATGAACACCTCGTCGGCGCGCATCAAGTCTTCGCGCGTGAACGAACGGATTTCGACGGGCATGGCCAGATCTTCTCGGGCGATGCGCAAGATCGAGTCGCGGGTGATGCCGGGCACGATCGACGACGTCTCGTCGTTCGTGGTCAAGCGACCATCTTTGACGAAGAAGACGTTCTGGCCCGTAGCGGCGGAGACCGTCCCGTCGCCGTTCAGCAGGATGGCATCGTCGAAGCCGCGATCCGTGGCCTCGTGGGCGGCCAGGACTGCGCTGGCGTAGTGCCCGCTGGCCTTGGCCATGGTCGGCAACATCGTGTGGTGCGTCTTGCGCCAGCTGGAGATGGTCACGCGCACGCCGTTGCGCAGCGCGCCCTCACCCAGGAAGGTCCCCAGTTCGCGGATGGCGATGAAGGTGTGGACCGGACAGCCGCGCTTGGGCTTCAGATCGATGGGCCCCTCTCCGAAGTAGGCGACGGGGCGCAGGTAGCCGTCCGAGATGCCGTTCTTGCGGGTGACCTCGATGCAGGCCTGCGCGAGTTGTTCGGCGTCGTACTGCAGCTTCATGCCGTAGATGCGACCCGAGGACACGAGCCGCTCCAGGTGCTCGCGCAAGCGAAAGAGGACTGGACCCTGGCTGGTGGGGTAGACGCGGATGCCCTCGAAGACCGCCGTGCCGTAGTGCAGAGCATTGGCATAGTAGTGCACGCTCTGCTGCGAGGCCTCGCGCAGCTCGCCGTTCCACCACACCAGCCGGGCGAGCGTCTGCCCACGCGGGCGAGGCAGCGCCAGGAAGTCGGCATCTGGTACGTCGGCCAGGTTCGGCCACTCGTTGTCCATCGGGCTCATGCGCTGGCCAGCGTACCACGGGCCGCGGCGCCCACAGCGCCCTCAGTCGCGGCGCGACAGGTATTCGTCGTAGAGCGGGATGGCCGGCTGAGTTTGGGCGATCCCTTCCAGCTCGCGGACGGCGGGCAGGTCGAACAGGGCCTGGCTATAGCGCTGGAGCCGCTCGGGCAGCTGCACGCCATAGGTTCGGAATCGACTCGCGACGGGAAAGTACATGCAGTCGGCGATCGAGAAATCGCCGAGCAGGAACTCGCCGCTCGAGGTCTCCAGGGAGGCCGTCCAGATGTCGAACACCCGAGCGATGTCGGCGTCGAGCGCGGGCTCGGGGCCGGGGCGTTCACTGGCGCGTGCCCGCAGGTTGCAGTTCATGCGACCGCGTAGGGCAGAGAAGCCGCTCAACATCTCGCACGAGATGGCGCGCCCTCGCGCGCGCAGTCGCGCATCTTCGGGCCAGAGCCGAGCTTCGGGGAAGCGCTCGGCGACGTACTCGCAGATGGCGAGTGACTCGTGGACCGAGAGCGAACCGTCGATCAGAATTGGTACCTTGCCCGCGCCGGAGAAAGCGAGGATGCGATCTCGCCATTGCTCGTCGACACGCATGCCGATGTCGTGGGTTCGGAACTCGGCGCCTGCGTGACGCAGGGCGAGCCAGGGCCGCATCGACCAAGACGAGTAGTTCAGGTTACCGACGACCAGACGCATCATGACGGCGGACACTAGAGCACAACTCGCTCGCGATGTGGCGCTGCCAGTGATGTGATGCGGTGACGCAGGGTGGGGACTAGAGCAGGGAAATGACCCAGCTCGCACCGATCCAAGCGCCGAGCGCGGCGCCGATCGTCGAGCCGACGAAGACCAGCAGCACGCGGGTTGCGCTGTTCTGGTAGAGCCCCCGGAGGCTGGAGAACGCCGCCTGGATGCCTTCACAGTCTTCGACCGTCGGCTTGCGCAGATAAGCCTCGAGCAGACCCGTCACCATGCCAGCGCCGAGCGCGGGATGGAGCGTGGTGATCGGGGCGGCGATGAAGGCAGTCAGCACGGTGAGCGGATGACCCAGCGCGGCCACCGTGAAGATCGCCGAGAGCAGGCCCGTAGGCAGGATCCAGGCGAAGAGCATCTGCTCGAGCCCCTGCCAGGACTGGTTGCGGAAGCCGAAGTAGAACGAGCCGATGACCAGGGCCGGAATGAGCCAGCCCAGCACGGCCGCCAGCTTGGAGGGGGGCGGGAGCTTCGAGAGTTCCAGACGATCGGCTGGCTGACCCAAGCGAGCGACCATGCCAGCGACGTGGGCCGCGCCGACCACACCGACGATGCGCCGACCGGGGGCCTCCTGAATGGACGACATCAAGTAGGCGTCGCGCTCGTCGATCAGCGGCTCTTTCACGCGAGGGAACTGCTTGGCTACCTCGTGCATCATCTCGCCGATGGTGTCCTGATCCTTCAGCTCTTCGATGCGTTCCTCGTCGATTTCATCCATCGAGAAGGGGACGGCCATCAAGCCACTGGAAATCTGCGCCTTGTCCCAGAACGACAGGTTGGCCCACGTGCGCTTCAAGGTGGCCTGCACGTCCCGGTCGGCCAACACCAGCTCGGCGCCGACGGCACGCGCAGCGTGCACTCCAGCCAGGAGTTCGGCGCCAGGACGGACGCCCAACTTGTCGCCCAGTCGCTTCTGGTAGGCGCTCAGCGCCAAGCTCGACAGGAGGAAGAGCACGCGCTTCTGACGGATCACCTGGAAGATGTCGAGCTTCTTCCAGCTGCGATCGTCCTCCAGCATTCGGAAACGCTGTTCATCGAGCTCGACGCAGACCGTGTCGGGGCGCAGCTCGTGGATGACGCGCTCGACCTCCTCCACGCTCTTCCTCGACACGTGGGCCGTGCCGATCAGGAAGATCTCCTTGTCGCCGTGCACGAGGCGCGTGACGTGCCCCACCGCAGCGGCGGCCGATGGTGCGGCCGGCGCTGCGGGGGTCGACTCGGCCGGGGCGGTCGGGAGCTCGTCTCGTTCGGTCGAGTTCGACTCGACCTGGGAACCAGGATCCATGGGGACCGGACGCTACACGCTCAAGCGCGGCGACGCAGCCACAGGCCGCTCGCCGCGAGCAGGCCGAAGAACATCCAGCTCAGGTGCTCGCCGTGGCTGGGGCCGTGGTGGCAACCACCACCGGGACGACCCTCGACCGGGGGCGGCTCGCTGGCTGCCGGGGCCTCGGCCGGAGCAGCTGGCTCCTCGGGCTCGGCCGCCGCGGCGGGGGCAGACTCGGCCTCGGCAGGCTTGGCCTCCTCTTCCTTCTTCTTCTTCTTGTCGCTCGGCTGGAAGACCATGCTGCGGCGGTCGATCACTTCGTTCTCGCCCTGCAGCTTCAGGGTCTGGACGGTGCCGACCTGCTGACCATTGCGGGTGTCGCGGATGGTCACCTTGTACTCGCCCGCCTCGTAGCCGTGGGCGCGAGTGACGCGAAACGAGAAACGCGTGCGGCTCTGCGTCTCACCGCTACCGGCGTCCATGAAGCCCACGTCCACGCTCTCGATCAGCGCCTGCTGTCCGGTCAGTGGGACCGTGCGTTCCTGCACCTTGTCACTGCCGTCCTGCATCGAGCGCTCGTAGTAGGCGACCGGGACGAACTCGAACTTCATCGGCACGTGGGCCACGTCCGGCTTCGAGGTGAGGTGAATTTCGAGATCGAGCCGCCAAGCCTTGGTCTCGGGGTTCTCCTTCATCGTCGTGCTCTTCCAGACGATGCGGCCACCCGCCCAGGCGCTGGTCGCCAGGGTGAACAGCACCAGGCCGACGAGGATGGAAAACCAACTGTGACGACGCGCGGACAGGAACGAACTCATGAAGCCTCCGCGCCGACGCTACACGGATGGAGCCGCAAGGCACAACCCAGCCAGCACAAGCAGTAGGGCCAGACCCGAGGCCACCGCCCCGCCGAGGCGCGTTCTCTCGAACCAGGCTGAACGAATCGGCTCGTGTCGGATCGCTCGCGTGCTGGAACGGAGCGCTCGCGCGCCGGATCGGTCTCGCGATTGATCCCGCTCGTGCCGGATCAGTCGAGCTCGTCCGCCCACGAGGGAGCGGGGATTGTCTCGGTGCCTTCGGCGCGGCGTGCATCGTCTGCAGCCGGACGCTCGGTGCGCAGCTGGGAGTCGGCAGGCTCGAGGCCGAGGATGGCGCTCTCGACGCCGGGTCCCGACTCGGGCGGCGCAGTGACGGCGCGTGCGGAAGAGTCGGGTTCACGTCGGACGGGCGCGGACGAACTGCGGCGCTTGCCCGTTTGCGGCGGCGTGATGGTTCGACCAGAGCGCGGATCGACGCGAAGCTCCCCACTGATCTCGGAGGATTCGAGAGATGGCGGCGGCAGAATCGCCCAACGTCGCTTGTCGTCTGCCGAACTTGCCAAAGTGAATTTCCTCGGATCGGCGGGTGCTGACCGCCGTCGTTCTCGATGATTTTGAGCTAACCCAACTGGAGCAGAGTGAAAATGGACAATTGACCCGTGAGTCATTGTTCGGCCGGTCGATTCAACCGGCCAATCGATGGCTGCGCTCCCCATCGACCATTCAGCCAATGGATCCCTTCGGACAGCTTGGCTGTCCGGCTTCGGGGGTTAGGGAAACTAAAAAATAACTATGTTGCCCCGGCCTCGCTAGAGGCTCGAGGCTCCGAGTCGGCTCGGAGCACGCAGCGAACCAGCAGTCCGGCCTCCGATCCGTCGGCCTGATATTCGCTCGATTCGCCCGGTGCGCGGACGAGCGGGCCCGGCTGGCTGGGTTGCACGCGAGTGATGCCGCCACTGATCCATTCGAACCGGCGAGCTGGTTCGTCGAAGCGCACCTTGCTGCCTGGGCGTAGCCAATGGGCCTCGATGGTGGCCTCGGCGCTGCGGAGCACCTCGACGCGCGAGCCGTAGTCGGTGGCCTCTGCGCTGGTGCCGAACGCCCCGCGGCTCCGGGTGATTTCGACGGCCGCGCTGCGGGCGCGGCCTGCCAGCGCTTCCGGCTTGTCCAGCCGAACGCGCACCTGCTGCAAGAGCGGAGAGCTCGCGATCAACCACGCCGCAGCCTCTTCGGCCGCCATTTCGAGCAGCCGATATTCACGGAAGCGCAGGAGCGCGGTGATTCCATCGGCCACACGTGAGTAGTCGACGGTGTCCGCGATCCGACCGCTGCGTGCCGAGGCAGAGAGATCGAGTCCCAGTGCCAGTTCGACTCGGACGGGTTGTTCGCGATGTCGCTCGTACGAGCGCACGCCGACGATGCAGCGCAGCTCGAGACCCTCGATGCGGATCAGGTCCATGGGGGCCGAGTTAGAGCACGTTCCGAGCCCGTCGGCCCGTCGGCGGCCAGGCTTGCCGCTCGAATTTCAGGGCTGGCGGGTTCTTGGGAGGAAGGGTCCAGGCCCTGCTATGCTCGGGCTAGCCGCATGGCCTCGACTTCCCGGATTCTTGCTTTGTTTGCCGTCAGCGCCGTCACCGTCGCCTGTGGGGCTCGTACGGGTGACGACGAGCTGCTCGGCTTGGGGCCGTCGCCGGGGGCTGGTGGTTTCATCGCGGTCGGCGGCAGCGGTGGAGCCATCACGGGTGGCTCGGGTGGTATCACCGGTGGCTTCGGCGGAACGGGCGGGGGCGTCACGGGAGGCAGCGGAGCCAGCGTGGGCGACTGCTGCTGGCCTCATGGCGCGCCTGGCTGTTCGGTGCCCTGGGTGGAGAGCTGCGTGTGCGCAGCCGATTCGTACTGCTGCAGCAACTCCTGGGACGATGTGTGCGTCGAGGGTGCCGAGCGCTGTCAGTTGGACTGCGGTGGTGGCACGGGTGGTGTTGGCGGCAGCACGGGCGGCTTCGGTGGCACGGGCGGCTTCCCGATCACCGGAGGCTTCGGCGGAATTGGCGGCACGCCTACGGGTGGTGCCGGAGGTAGCACGGGCGGTGTCCCAATCACCGGAGGCTTCGGCGGAATTGGCGGCACGCCTACGGGTGGTGTCGGAGGTAGCACGGGCGGAACGGGCGGCACCGGCGGAAGTGGCCCTTGCTGCGGCGTGCACGCTGCCGGTTGTGACGAGCCTGCCGTCGAGAGCTGCGTGTGCGGACGGGATCCGTATTGCTGCAACGTGCAGTGGGATTACCTGTGCGTCGAGGAGGCTAGCGAGTGCCGCTCCCAGCTCTTCATCTGCTCGAACCCGGGCTCGCAAATTGCGTGCACCTGCCAGGCCTGCCCCGACGAGATCGCCAACTGCGGCTGCGGTGACTGCCAGGCCGCGGTGCTCTGCGGCATGAACAACGGCTGCTTCTGAGTGCTCAGTGGGTGACCGGCGGGGTGGTCGGCATTTCGAGGAATGCGATGGGCCACGACATGGGATCACGCTGCCATCCCGTGGAGCCCGCCAGCCGAAAGTCGACGCGCAACTCGAACTGACCCAAGTAGGGTGGCATCGGCAGACCCATGGCGCGCGTGCGGAAACGCGGCGTGGCGACTCGGTGCGCGACCGAGTCGGTGTACGTCTCGAGACCGGACGATGCGGCGAGCGCGAAGCGCATCTCGATCGACTGGCCCAGCTCGTCGGGTGCCACGTGGAAGTACGCGTGGATCTCGAGCGGTAGGCGAGCAGCGGTGGCGTCGGCGGGCAGCGCGGGCAGGTTCACCTGCTCGACCAGCTGGAAGAGGCTGACGTTGTTGCTCTGCTGATCGAGGCTCGAGCCAGCAGAGAGGGCCAAGAAGTAGCAACGGGGCATGGGGACTCAGCCGGGCCAGAGCCACGGGCTGCCCGTGGCATAGCCGAGCACGGCCAAAGCCCCCAGCCCCAGTGTCAGCACCAGCGCGGCCAGGCCGAGTCCTGGTCCGGCAGCGTGCAAGCGAGGTGGGGTCAGCCGGGGCCACGCATCGACCACCAGCGCTCGGACCAACCAGGCGAAGGCACAGGTGCCCCAGGCGTAGGTCAGGCCGTACCAAGGCAAGCCATGCCAGGTGGTCGAGAGCACGGCGCTGGTACGGCTCGCCAACTCGGCCGATGTCTCGTCCCGGAGCCAGGCGGGGAGCCGCGCCAACCAAAAGTAGTGCGCTGCAAGCAGCGCGCAGAGCGCGGCGCCCATCGAACGAGTCACCGGGCGAGGCAGCGCCGAGTCAGCCGAGGGCGCA
>DATIDO010000490.1:0-3515 GCA_035456245.1 Polyangiaceae bacterium | reverse complement strand
AAGGTCGGCGCCCACCTCTCGGGCCGCGAGGACTTCTACACTCTGCGTCGCGGCACCCACGGCGCCGAGTACGTGGTCACGCGCAAGGGCGAGCTGCGACTCGACAAGACGCGCGACAGCGTGCGCGATGCGCTGGAGAGCCGCGAATACGGCCTGCACCAGCGCTTCGGCGATTTCGTCGTACTGCGCAAGGGCGCCGATCCGGGCAAGAACGAAGCGTTGCTCATCGAGTGGGAGCTGCAGAAGAAGCCCAAGAAGCCCAAGCCGCGGGGCAAGGTCGAGCCGCAGGCCCCCGAGCAAGACAACGAGAAGAGCACGACGACCGAGGACGCCGACCAGGAAGGTGGCACCCCATGACCAACCCCGCCGAACCCAAGCTCGACCTTTCGGTCATCGCTCCCATCTACAACGAAGAGGAGAGCATCCCGCACCTGCTGCGTCAGGTGCACGACGCCCTCGACGCCACGGGGCTCTCCTGGGAGCTGATCCTGGTCGACGACGGCTCGCGCGACCGCAGCTGGGAGCTCCTGGCCGCCGCGCAGGCCGCCGATCCGGCCTTGGTGGCAGTGCGCTTCCGCCGCAACTTCGGACAGACCGCCGCGCTGCAGGCCGGCCTGGATGTCAGCCGTGGCCGCTTCGTCGTGTTGATGGACGCCGATCTGCAGAACGATCCGCGTGACATCCCGACCATGCTGGCGAAGCTGGACGAGGGCTACGATCTGGTGGCCGGCTGGCGCGCCAACCGCAAAGACGCCTTCCTGAACCGCCGCCTGCCGTCGATGATCGCCAACCGCATCATCTCGATGACGACCAAGGTGCAGCTGCACGACTACGGCTGCACCTTGAAGGCCATGCGCCGGGAGGTGGCCAAGGAGCTACGGCTGTACGGCGAAATGCACCGCTTCATCCCGGCCGTAGCGAACTGGGTGGGCGTGCGCGTCGTGGAGATGCCGGTCAACCATCGAGCCCGCGAGTTCGGCACCAGCAAGTACGGTATCGGCCGCACGCTGCGCGTGGTGCTCGATCTGATCACCGTGCGCTTCATGCAGCAGTACCTGACCCGACCGATGCAGGTCTTCGGTCTGGCTGGCTTCTTCGCCGGCTTCGCCGGCTTCGCCGTGTGCGCCTACCTGGCCATCGAGAAGATGGTGTTCGGTGGCGACATCGGCAGCCGACCGCTCCTGCTGCTGGGCGTGCTGCTGATCGTCGTGGGTGTGCAGCTGCTCTCGCTCGGCCTGGTCGCGGACGTGGTCTCGCGCACCTACCACGAGTCACAGAACAAGCCGCCTTACTACGTGCGTGAGCGCCTGATGGGTGAGGGCTACTCGCCCAGCACCGCCGTCGCCGCGCAAACGACCGAATCGTCGCTCGGCTGAGTGGACGGCTGAGCGGACGGCTGAGTGGACGGCGCGCCGAGTTGGTGCGCCGAGAAACACCAGCAGCCCCCGTCAGCGATCGAGGTCGGACTCGCTGGGCTCGCCGTCGGACTCACCCGGCGCTGCGTCCGAATCGGGCTCCGACTCTTCGCTGGGTTCGGGCTCGGGGCAGCGCTCGCCGGTCCAGCCCTTCATGCCCGCGGGGATCCGACACGGGTGGACGGCGATGATCATCGGCTTGGGCTGGTAGGTCACCTCGCGCCCCTGCTCGCTCACCGCGCCTCCCGGGTAGTGCACGACGCGCTGGGTCATCACCGTCCAGCCACTCTGCCCACGGGTGAGCAGCTGATTCGCGTCGGGGGCGAGCTTCGGATCGGCCAGGTACTCGAGCGGAGGCTCGACCAGCGCGCGGCGACGCGAGACGTGGCGCTCCACCCGGCGCCCTTCGTTGTCCCCGTAGAGCAGGACACGAATCGACGTGTCGTCGAAGCGTGTCTTGATCAAGAGCCCGTGGGCCGTGTCGTTCTTGAAGACCAAATCCGGCGACGGGTAAGAGACGGTCGCCTCGAGGCCCTCGGGGTAGCGGGTGAACCAAATGCTGTGCGGCTGTCGCTGGATGATCTCGTAGCCGCCGTCGAAAACGGCGTTGAACAGCGTCGTGGCGAACTGGCTGATGCCCCCTCCCGCGGTCGCCTTCATCTTGCCACGCACGATCGTCGGAGCCTCGACGTAGCCCTCGTCGCTGCTGCGCGGTCCCAAGAACTGGTTCAGCGAGAAAGTCTCACCGGGGCGCAGCACCAACCCATCGATCTTCTCGGCGACGGCGTGGATGTTGCGCACACGCGGCTCGCAGCAGGGATGACGGGTGACGAACTGCGCCACCAATCGCTCCACGCCGAGCTGACTCGCCTCCGCCTCCGTCAGACCACCGGGCTCCTCCACGCGCAGCCGCACCACGACCTCGCGGTCCGGACGCGCCGCGGCCGCCCACAGCTCCGCCAACAGTGCGGGCTCGTCCACACGCAGGCCCGTCTGAGGCGGACGGACGGTGATTCGCCCGCGGGCATCGACGTCGAACGAAGTAGCTCGAGCCGGCCGCTCGATGCTGCGACGAAACCGCTTGAGGCTCAGCCCCAGCGACTCGTCGTTCAACTCCACGCGGAGCGTGGAACCCTCCACCCGACTCAGCAGCGCCGAGCCCAGCTGACGTTTGCCTAGTTCGGTGTGAGCCGAGCCGTCCTCGGCGCGCAGGCGGATCGGCGCCCGCAGCAGCCCTTCGGCCTTGCGTTGCGCCTCGGCCAGGCTTTCGCTCGTCACCGCGCGAGGTTCGGACACGAGCGGCAGCTCGATGCTGGCTCCCGGCGCGCCGCGCTCGAGCGCCTGACGAACGGCCGAGCCGAGCGCACGACGATCGATCCGACTGCCGTCTCGGCCCGCGTCGACGATCAGCTCCTTCTCCCAGCGCAAGCTGGGCTCGATCCGCGACGGCAGAGCCTCGGTCTCCAGTCGGCTCACGAACTCGTCGAAGCGAGCGCCGTCCAGACGCACGACGAACGGCAGCTCCACGATCGAGGTCGTGTGGGCCAGGAAATGGCCGAGGTTACCGAGCGGATGCCCGTCGCGGCCGATGGCCAGGGCGCGCGCGCGAAGCGGCTCGACAGGCACCGTGAAGCCGAGCTCTGCGGGTACGACCGCTCGGGAGCGATCGCCCCAGCGCAGCACGAGCGAGGTGGTCTGACGGCGAGTGGTGTCGCGATCGAGGCGCGCCGTCAGCTCGGCGTCGCCGAGGCCAGCCAGGTCGCGACCGCCGAGCCGCAGGCCTGGCAGCACTTGCCCGACACTGCGTGCGCGGGAGAGGCCGTAGGCGGCGAGCAGGCCCGTCGTGAGACCCAACGCAGCAGCGCCGAGCAGCACAGCCCAGCGCCCTCTCCACGGCCGGGATGAACGAGCATCCGACGAGGCTGCTGCTTCGGGTACTACAGCTGCTTCTGGCGCTGCGGTTTCTTCGCTCGCTGCGGTGCTCGTCGGCGCAACGGTTTCTTCGCTCGCTGCGGTGTTCGCGGGCGCTGCGGTGCCTGCCGGAGCTGCGTTCTCCGCCTCTTCCTCGGCCTCGGTCGGAGCGTCGGACGGAGCCTCGAC
>DATIDO010000489.1:0-3963 GCA_035456245.1 Polyangiaceae bacterium | reverse complement strand
CCGCCAGCGCTGCCGGATCGATCGGAGTGATCGACAGCATGGTCGACCAAACGAAGGCCGACCGTCAGATGGGCTTCCAGTGGACACTGCTGACCACCGGCCAACGGAAGGCCGACGGAAACCCGCACACCTCTCCTAGCGAGGAGACGATCGCTGCACGTCAAGGCGTGATCGATTCGATGGCAAGCACGTTCTTCGAGCTCGTCGCCAGCGCGCGCGGGCTGTCGACAAAGGCCGTGAAGTCACTCGAGGCCGCCGTCTTCACGGCGGAGCAAGCAAAGGACGTTGGTCTGGTCGACTCGATCATGACCCTCGACGAACTGCTCGCCATGTTGGCTGGCAGCGATGACCCCAACGATGGAGCGGAGAAATCCACCATGAGCTACAAAGAAGCCATCGCATCGCTTCGCAAAGCCGCAGAGGGCGACGACGAAGAGGCGAAGAAGGCGAAGAAGGCCCTCGCTGCGCTCGAGGACGACGAGAAGAAGGAGTCCAAGGCCGACGGCGAGAGCGACGACGACAAGGAGAAGGAGTCCAAGGCTAGCGCCGAGGGTGACGATCCCGACAAGGAGAAGGAGGCCGCCGCCGCGCGCAGCACCTCTGCTCCGGCCGCCCTCACCGCCGAAGGTGTTGCCAAGATCGTGGGAGCCGAGCTGAGCAAGGCGCGCGCCATCGAGGCCGAGTCCAGCGAGCGCACGCTGCTGATTTCGCAGCGCCCCGACCTCTCCGAGTCCGCGCGAAAGGCCCTCGCCGCCGTTCCGATCGAGCAGCTCCGCGTGCTCGTGAAGGAGACCCCGCGTGGTCAGAGCCCCGTCGCCGCCGCCCGCGCTGCCATCGAAACCGGGTCGCCCACACTGGGCTCGACCGCTCACACGCCGGTGACGGCGCAGCATCCCGACGCAAAGGCGGCGATGGATCTGCAGATGGGTCTCGGCCGCTTCAAGGCCGGGATCAAGGAAGAAGAGAACCGTTTGGTCCTCGGCGCCCTGGTGCCTCTGACCGGAAAGGAGGCGTAAGCCATGGAGCGCGCCATTCGCATCGAAGCTTGGTCGTACGTCGAGAAGGTCCTGCAAAACACTGAGGTGGCCGAGAAGGGCCACTGCGCATGCGTCGACCTGACGACGGGGGAAATCGTCGCGGGACAGTCCGCGGAGGACCTGATCCCGCTCGGGACGTTCGATCAGAACCTGACCGGCAACGGCACGAAGAAGGTGCGCGTGCGCCTCTTCAAGGAAGTCATCCTCCATCGTTTTGACAACGACGGTTCGCCCAACGCGCTGGCCGAGAGCGACTTCCTCAAGCCTTGCTACCTCAAGGACACCAAGACGGTTTCCGCCCTGGCCACGAACCGTTCGGTTGCAGGTCGTGTGTGGGCCGTCACTTCTGCCGGCGTGCTCATCGAGCCTGCCATCTCGATCGGTGTCCAGGGACCGCAGGGCGAACCGGGCTAACCGCCCACCCACCGTGAATTTCTGAAGGGAAGAAGTCATGCCCGTTACCCCCGAATTCCTGACCGATCTCGAGACCAACATGCGGTCGATCACCGTCGACCAATACAAGCGCCTCACGCGCGACACCTGGTGGAACAAGATCGCGAAGGTCGTACCGATCAAGAGCAAGAAGGAGCGCATTCACTGGCTCCTCGAAACCGCGCAGATCGAGCGCCCCAATGCCAGTCATGGCGGCGGCCAGCAGATCTTCGAGGACATGGTGAGCCTGCACACCGAGTTCGAAGCCGAAAACGCGGTCGCCGCACTGACTCTGAAGAAGGAGCAGATGGAGGACCTCGAGAATGGCATCGTCGGAGGGGAAGCCATGCGCCTCGCGGCCTCCTGGTCGCGACAGGTTGCCTCGCATGCTGCGTACTGGCCGCAGCAGGAGGTCGGCAAGGCTCTGATCGCGAACCCCATCGGGTACGACGGGCAGAACTTCTTCGACGTGGACCACCCGTACAACCCGTACAACACGGGAGCGGGCACCTACCGCAACGTCTTCACCGGCTCGGCTTCGGGCATCTACCCCGGCGCGCTGAAGATCGACTCCAGTGTGACGGTGGACGTGGCCGTGCAGAACATCGCGAAGGCCCTCGCGTACGTCGCGAGCCTCAAGATGCCCAACGGTGTGCTCCCTCGAAAGCTGAAGCTCGCACACATCTTCGTTCCTCCCGCCCTCACTGCGCGTGCGCAGCAGGTGACCAACGCGAAGTTCATCGCGCAGGCGGCGAGCTCGGGCGGTGGAAGCGGTGACGTCGAGGCGGTGATTCGCAACTTCGGCCTGGGCCAGCCGGTTCAGATCGACGAGATCGGTTCGGCGTTCGGCGGCTCGGACACGAGCTGGTACCTGGGCATGGAGGACATCACCAACGACGAGCTGGGTGCCTTCGTATACGTCGACCGCGAGCCCTTCTCGGTCAACTACCACGGCCCACAGACGTCGGCTGAGCTCGCGCGGAAGCGCACCTTCGAGTGGACGCTCGAAGGCCGCAACACCGTCGCGCCTGGTCACCCGTTCCTGCTGTTCCGCTGCGACGCTGCGTAACCCCCACCGCTGGTCGGCCTCACGCCTGCGCTTTCCTGGTTTTCGCAGGCGTGGGGCTCGCCTCTATCCCGCATGGCTCTCTCGTTCCTCACCCCCGCCGAATTCAAGCTCCGGGCCACCCTGCCCCGGGAGTTCATCGTCGCGTGTGAGCAGGTTGAGCCGGGCTGGCTGCAGAAGCAGCTCGAAATGAAGACGGCCTGGATCGTCGCGCGCCTGGAGAAACGCTACGGGCCGTGGTCGCCCCCCTACCCCGAGATCGCTCAGGGGTGGCTGACGTCGCTCGTCACCATGTCCGTGATGCTGCGACGCGGGTTCGACCCCGAGGACAAGCAGGCTGCCGACTTTAAGGAAGAAGCGGCCGCCGCCAAGTCCGAGATCGCCGAGGCCGCAAATGCCGAGACGGGTCTCTTCGAGCTCCCTCTGCGAGCGGACACCACCGAGGGAGGCGTCTCCCGCGGAGGCCCCTTCGGTTACAGCGAACAGTCGCCCTACGTGGCGTTCGACCAGCAGGCGGCGGTCGGGCGGAACGAGGACTTCAACGGTGGGGGCACCTATGGCTGACCCCTTCGAGATGCTCGACGGCCTGATCGCCAAGTGCCGGTCGGTGGGCGAGATTGGTAAGGCTGCCGCGCCTGAGATCGCCGACGCCTTCGAGGTGGATCTGCGCCGCCAAGTGGCCGCAGGCACTGACCCAAACGGAAACGCTTGGAAGCCCACCCGCGACGGGGAGCAGGCGCTGCAGGATGCCGCCCAGTCAGTGGGTGTTGCGCCGGTCGGATCGAGCGTGGTCATCCGCGTCTGGGGCCCCACCGCCCGCCACCACCGCGGCCGCGGCAAGGGCGGTATTCGTCGCCAGGTCATCCCCTCCGGCAAGCTCCCCGAGCGTCTGGCGGTCATCGCCGGTGAGAAGCTGCAGAGTGCCGCGCATGCGCACTTCACGGGAGGTCAGTCGTGAGCGACCAGGCCCCGAAGGTCGTCCTCTCGCTCGAGGCCCTCTACAGCTCCGTCGTCGCCGAGTTCAAGGACGAGAAGATCGACGTTCCGAACCTGTTCGGCTGGCGCACGCCACCGCAGAAGATCGTTACCGGTCCACGCATCACGTGGGTACCCGGCGATCTGAACGGCGACCTGGGCGCCATTGGCGCGCCGAAGTATCCGGGCCGCCACCCGCGGCCGCTGGCGACGCTCGCTGAGCTGGTAACCGTCACAATCACCGGGTTCGACGAGACGGAGCCTGAGGACGAGTTCGCGCAGTACAAGGCCACGCGCCACCTCCTGGATACGTGGTTCCGTGCTGTCTACCACGCCGCGTTCGGCACGTTCGAGGTCCGGAAGTCCGGCTGGGTCATCGACAAGAAGGAGCGCCGCCACGGTGCCTCGATCCGCGTGCTTCTCGCGCTCGACTCAAAGATGTCCGACCGCGCC
>DATIDO010000488.1:0-5368 GCA_035456245.1 Polyangiaceae bacterium | reverse complement strand
TGCCCGAGAGCACGGTGCGCGTGATGGCCGAGCGGAACCCGGTGCCTTCGACCACGCAGGCGACGGCCACCAGCTTGCCCAAATGACTCGAAATCATCTGCGCCGATGCCTCCCGGATGGCTTGGTCGGGGGGCTCCGTATCGGCACCGACCACACACAGGAAGGCCGTGCGCGGCGCGCTCGCGACGGTCTCGACGAGGCGGGCACGTTGCACTTCGAACGTCTGGGGGCTGGGCTTCTGACTCCACAGCGCCACGCAGACTGGCCCCATCGTCCCCATGATGAGTGCGTCGCTACGATGCGTCACCTTCCATGGTCCGGAGCCATCCTTGCTCATGTCTCCCAACGTAACACGGATCGTTTGGCGCGCGCGCGCGCGGACGACCCATGTCTCGTAGGCATGTCCGTGAAGGGCAACTCGTGTCCCGGTCGGCCGGCAGGAGGATTCGATTCTCCGTGGCGTAGGGACGCCGCTCAGGCTCGTGCCGTGCGTTTTGCAGGCTTCTTGCTCACCTTTGCGGGAGCCTTCTTGGCGGCCTTCTTGGTCGGCTTCTTCGCTGCCCTTTTGGCCGGCGTGACCTTGGCCGGCGTCGCCTTCGCGGGAGCTTTCTTGGCCGGTTTCTTGGCGGCCTTCGTGGCCGGCGTGACCTTGGCCGGCTTCTTCGCTGCCTTCTTGGCCGGTGTGACCTTGGCCGGCGCCACCTTCGGCGAAGCCTCGGCGGTGGGCGCTGACTTCATGGCGGAGTCCGAACTCGCGATCGCGGTCGCGAGTTGCGCTGCAAACTCCTTGGCAGAGATCAAATCCGCGACATCACCGACGTCCTGAAACCGAGGCGCCTTTCCGATCCAGACGCCGACCTTCACGTGCCTCTTGAACGCGGCGGCGCTCGCGAGAATTCGCCCGTCCAGGAGGAAGAAGGGCACGTTCCACTTGATCGTCTCCTCGATGCTCGCGTGTGCCTTGGCAACGCGCTTGCGGATCTCCTGGAGAATGTGGCGAGCGAACGGCTGGGACTTGGCCAGGTACGCATCCACGCGGGGGTCGGTCTTCATGGCGTGTGACGATAACACGCAGAGCTCGACCCCCGAGATCCTTCGTCGGTGCGTTCCTAGATCTTGCCGACGCCCACGTTGGTCGCGAGGATGGCCGGGACGCAGGCGGCCGGATCCAGCGTGTAGCTGTAAGGTACGGAGGTGTCGCCGGTGGTCTGGACGTTGGGCCCGGCGGGGAGTTCATCGGCCGCCGATTCCCAGACGACGCTGGGCGAGAAGTAGTTGTCGTGCACTTCCCACGTGCCGGGGTTGGTCGTGTAGAAGAACGTGCCGAGCGGGTTGCGGGCTTCGGTGAAGTAGTTGTTCTCGACCAACAACGTGGCCCCATTCCTGGAATTGATGCCCGTGTCCAGGATATCGCTGTAGTAGTTGTCGTAGAGGTGAGCGTCGGCTTCGCGGATCAGGTGAGTTCGCGACGTCAGGTTTTGGTACCAGTTGTGGTGGAAGGTGATGTTGGTCGAGCCGTCGTCACCATCGTCGTTGGAGCCAATCAGACCTCCACGTCCTCCCGTGTGCAGGTGATTGTAGGAGACGGTCACGTTGGTGACGTGGGCCTTGAAGTCGATGAGGCCGTCGTGCTCCTCGCCCTGGGTGGTCGAGCCGAAGATCAGGTTGTGATCGATCCACACGCGATCCACGTCGGTTTCCATACCGATCGCATCGCCGCCGTTCGAGGGCGTACTTGTGTTCGACTTCCTGACGTTCTTGATGGTCAGGTTTTGGACGATGATGTTGGAGGAGTTGCGGATGTGCAGACCTACCTGATCGAGGACTCCGGCCGTTCCCACGCCCTGAATCGTGATGTTGGCTACGTCCTTGATCTCGATGACGCCGTCGGCCGTGTTGCAGCTGCCCGATTGCTTGGTGGTATTCCCCGGCGTGAGCGTGCCGTTCACACGGATGATGAGCGGCGTGTCGTCGGCAGCCCTGCCGCACAACGCGGCGTGCAGCTGCGTGCCGGTCGAAACGGTGATGGTGTTGCCGCCCTGACCACCCGTGGTCAGGCGTCCGTAGCCCACGGCGCTCGGCGCCCGGACGGCCGTATTGCAACTGCTGCTTCCGCCGGTGGAGCTGCCTCCACCCGTAGAGTTGCTCCCACCCGAGCTAGTACCACCGGTGTTGCTGCCGCCCGTGTCGGTACCGCCAGTGGAGCTGCCTCCACCGGAGCTGGTGCCGCCGCTCGGGGCGTCACCACCCGAGCCGTCTCCGCCGGACGCTGGTCCGCCGCCGCTCGCCAGGCCCCCGCTCCCGCCGCCGTTGCCCCCGACTCCAGTGCCTCCAATGCCGCTGCCCCCCGAGCTTGGCTCACCCAACCCACCCCCCACGCCGACCGAGGCATCGTCGTCCGTGTCGGTCGCTCCATCGTCACCTGGGCTGCCACAGGCAGCGAGGACGCCCACGGTCAGGACGAGTAGGGAGGAGCGGAGTGAAGGTGCGGATGTGAGCTTGCGCATGGTCGGTGGGCCTCGAGTGGGGCGCACGCGCCCCTTCGGTTTCCGGGTAATGTGCCCAGCAGCCGACTTTGATCAGGCTCGCGTCACGGCGTCATTCGTTCGGCTGGCGACCCAAAAGTGGACCGTCAATGGACGGCCCCGAGCGAGGCGCAAGCGTTGGCGCAGGTTCGACTCGCGAGTCCGGAACGGCGTGCGCGCTCAATCGGTCGAGGCGACGGGAGCTTCGGCGCGCGCCGTCAGCCACAGCCGGAGATCCAGCTCCAGCTCGTGGTACCGGGGCTCGATGTGCACGCAGAGCTGATAGAAGGCCTTGTCGTGGTCCTTCTCTTTGAGATGGGCCAGCTCGTGCACCACGACCATGTGCAGCAGCTCGGGAGGCGTGGTCTTCAGCAGACTGGAGACGCGCACCTCGTTCTTGGCCTTGGTTCGCGAGCCCTGAACGCGTGAGATGTGCGTATGCAGGCCGAGCACACCTTTGGGACCGATGCGGTCGTCGAAGCGTACGACGGAGATGGGCGGTGCTCGCCGCAGGAAGCGGCCCTTCAGCTCCTGGACGTACTCGTAGAGCGCGCGGTCGTTCGTGATCTCGGGCGCGCTCGGGTACTTCGCCTCGAGAAGTGGGCGGAGCTTCCCTTCGTCCAGCAGTTGCCGCACCTGCTCGAGCAGCGTGGCTGGGTAGCCAGCCAGGTACTCGAGCGAAGGCGAGCGCATGGCGAGTTCCTGGCCCGGCGGGGTCGTCGGCGCAAGGGGCGGCGCGGTCCGGAGGGGTCCGCGCCGCTGGTTTTGCGGGCTCTTCAGTCCACCAAGGTCAACTGTCCCCAGCGGGACGGATCGCGGTAGTCGTCTGCGGTGCCGCTCCACACCTTCTGGGACTCGCGACCTCCGCCGTTGTCGTCGTCGTCGTTGGCGAGATCGAAACCGATGACCAAGCCGGCCTGCGGCACCACGCCGAGGCACGACCACGGAATCGCGGCCATGGCCTTGAAGCCATAGATGTACTTGTCGGCGTAGTGGGTGAGCGGTTCTTGCTTCGAGACGATGCCGGGGCAGGCAGCGCCGTTCACGACCAACTCGTTGGGTTGGTTGTACTCGGCGAAGCCGATCAGGATTTGTCGATCGAGCGCGTCGAAGTAGGTCGTCTTCTCGTTTCCTGGATCGATGAACAGCTCGATGGCGTCGTCTTCCCAGATGTTCGTGCTGTCGTTGTAGGTGGTGTCGAACTCGAGCGGACCTTGGAAGCCCTCGTCGACCTTGCCGAGCACGTACAGGTGCGTCGCGTCCCAGTTGACGGTGAACGTCAGGGCGTTGTTCGAACTGCCGACCACCGATTTGCTCGCGGCATTCTCCAAGGTGAAATCCGCGTAGCGCCAGTCGTAGAGGGTGCCATCGATGAACGGCGGGCTGGCTAGCTTCTTTGCGACGGGGCCCGATACGGCCGTGCGATCGTAGAGGACTGCGGTGCCCCAGGCGCTGGTGTTGCGGTAGTTGTCGGCGTTGCCGAACCAGACCTGCTGGGCGTCGCGTGCTCCGCCGTTGTCATCGTCGTTGACCGAAACGTCGATGCCGATTTTCGTGCCGCCGCCGGGCGTGACTCCCAGGCTGGCCCACGGGATCGAGATCTCGGCCACGTATCCGATCACGTACTTCAGATCGGTGTAGAACCCCTTGCCGTGCGCGAGCCCCGGGATCGGAGCGCTCGTCCAAATCTCGGGCGCCTGTTCCCAGTCCCGGTACGAGACGATGATTTGGCGGTCGCGGCTGTCGTAGCTGGTGGCCTTGTCGTTCTGCGGATCGATGTAGATCTCGATCGAGTCGTCTTCCCAGGCCGCCGAGCTGTCGTCGTAGAGGTAGCTGACGTAGGGGCTCCAGCCTTCTTTGACCTTGACGGCGATGTACAGATTGGTGGCGTCCCATTTGGTGGCGAAGTACACCTCGTTGTTGGGGCTGCCGATCGCGGATTTCTGGGCGATTCGCTGGAAGTCGGAGTACTGCCAGTCGTAGTCGAGTCGACCGTCCACCGTCAGGGGATACGGAAACTGAGGATCGGGATTGGGTACGTACTTCGGTACGATCAGATCGGCCGAGCCGCCCAGCGTCGAGAGCGCAGCGTCGGTCTCGCGCACGAGATCTTCGGAGTCTTCGACGGGGCCGGCGCACCCGACTGCCAAGCTCGCGCAAACGAGTGGCAAAGTGATGAGGCGATGCGTTGTTTTCATGAGCTTCTCTCCTCGGCTACGAGCGAGCGCGAACCGTCGCTGGTCGATCGATGCGATCGACGTTCTCCGCAACCCTGCGCGCGATGGTCCGAGAGTGACGCTGCGCACGTCAAAACGAATCGTGGTCAAATCACGACGTTTACCGAGCGCGACAGGAATCGAGTCGAGTGAGCGGCCGGCGAGCCTGATGCGCAGCGCGCATCTTCATCACACTGAGTTCACGAACCGCACACGATGCCAACGGAGACGAGCTGTTTCATCGAAGAGAACTCCCCGAACCGCGCCTACGCGCGCGTAGACCTGCAGGCGCGGTGGTTGCCTATCGAGGCTTACCTGGCAGCGCTGCACCAGCGATCGTCTGCTCACGCTGGAGGCGGTGGGGCGAGCACTTTCGTGAGCCAGCGGTCGACGAGATCCACGAAGGTCGGGTCGAGCGTTACCCAGTGGCCGATGGGGAGCTCGACGACTTCACCGCCTGGAGTCGCGCGTACCTGCTCGAGCCACTGTGCGGTGTGAAAGTGACCGGGTTTGCGCTGGCCGTAGACGAACAGCGTGGGGGCGTTGGGCCGATAGCCGCGGAACAGCTTGGCCGCGCGCCCGGTCAGGATGTCCCGCCAGGCGTGGAAGTAGGGGTAGTTCATGGCG
>DATIDO010000487.1:0-9381 GCA_035456245.1 Polyangiaceae bacterium | reverse complement strand
GAGCCCGAACTGGCTGCCGAGCTCTGGGTGCGCTTCGCCAAGGTACTGGAGCAGAAGCTGGGCAACGCCCGTGAAGCCGTGCGTGGCTACCAGAAGGCTTGCGAGCAGGTGGGCGATCGGCTCGATCTGCTCGAGCAGCTGGATCGGCTGCAGAGCGGGCTGGGCGAGACGGCCGAGGTCATCGACCTGCTCGAGCGTCGACGCGCGCTGGCCGACTCCGACGCCGAGCAGTCCAAGCTGCTGACGCGTCAGGGACAGCTGCAGCTCGATCAGCAGAAGCGTCCCGACGAGGCGATCGCCTCGCTGCGGCAGGCGCTGGAGCGAGACGCATCCAACCAGGAGGCGAGCGCGCTCCTGGCCAAGCTGCTCGAGCAGAAGGAGTACTTCGACGAGGTCTTCGACATCCTCGACGGCGTGTACCGCGAGCGCCGGGAGGGACAGCGTCTGGCCGAGCTACACGGGCTGCGCGTGGCGCGGGCGACCACGCCCAGTGAGCGCATCGACATGCGCCGCTCGCTGTCACGGGTCCTCGAGGAGGACTGCGCCGATCCCCTGGCGGCCGTTCGGGCCCTGGGCGAAGGCTTGAAGGACGACGCCAGCGAGAGCGGTCTGCTCGACGAGATGGAGCGCCTGCTGGCCATCACCAACACCTTCTCCGAAGGCGCCGCGACGGTGCTGTCCGCGGTGCAGAAGACGAAGGACATCGACCCGAGCGTGGCGCGTGAGCTCTGCGAGCGGGCTGCCACTTGGTTCCGTGATCGCGTGGGTGATCCGGTGGCAACCGAGGCGGCACTCTCGCTCGGCTTGGAGTACGCGCCGGACGCGGACGAGCTGCTCGAACAGCTGGAGCAGCTGCAGTCGGGGCCGGGCCGCGAAAACCACCTGCTCGGCACGCTCGAGCGTCGCGCCGAGCTCGCGCTCGACGATGGGTCGCGCATCGAGTTCTTGCGCCGCGCCAAGGCTCTGGCGGATCGCCTGGAGCAGCGGGAGCGTTCGGAGGCGCTGCTGCGCCGTATCCTGCAGATCGACGAGTCCGATCTGGAGGCGCTCGAGAGCCTGACGTTCTTGCGTCGGGCCGCGGGTGACGATGCCGAGAGCTTCGCCCTGCTGGTGCGCCGCACCGAGGTCGAGGTGGACGGCGACAAGGTGCGCACGCTGCGCTTCGAGGCAGCCGAGTTGGCGCAGGGCAAGCTGGGCAAGCTGGACGACGCCATCGAGCTCTTCGAGCGCCTGTTCGAGGACGAGCCGGACGACGCCCGCGCGGCCAAGTCCCTACTCGGCGCCTACGAGGCCGCTGGTCGCTACGAGGACGTGGCCAGGGTGATCGAACGGCAGATGGATGGCGCGGCCGATCCGGCGCTCCAGCGGGAGCTGAAGCTCGCCCTGGCGCGTCTGCACGAGGAGCGGTTCGAGGATCGCGCCAAGGCAGCCGAGTTGTACGAAGAGATCACCCTCGACGCGCCGCTCGACGACACGGCCGGTCCGGCGCTGGAGCGCCTCTACTCGGCAGCCGGCCAGCACGACGAGCTCGCGCGGCTGCTGTCGCGCAAGTCGGAAGCGCTGCGAGACGCCGGTGATGCGTCGGGCTCGTTGGCTCTGATCGAGCGCTTGGCAGGCCTTTACGAGAAGGAGCTGAAGCAGCCGGGCGAGGCCATCCTGGCCTGGGAGTCCGCGTTCGGGCAGAGCGGCGACGTGAAGGCACTGGTCGCCTTGCGGCGCTTGCACTTGGCCGAAGGCGAGTTGCCGAGGGCCGCCGAGGTGATCGAGCAGTTGGCCGAGCGTTCGACGGGCGCCGATGCGATCGCCCACCGGCTCGAGCTGGCGGACCTCTACGGCAAGATGGAGGACGGCGAGCGGGTGACCGCCTCGCTCGAGGCAGCGGTCGCGCTGGCTCCGTCCGACGCGGAACTGCGGCTGCGGCTGCGCCGGGACTACGAGAGCAGCGAACGCTTCGATCAGGTGGCGCGGTTGCTGGTCGAGGACGCTGGGCGAGCTGGTTCGAAGGGCGCCACCGTGGCGATCCTACGCGAGGCTGCCACTCTCCACCTGATCAAGCTGGAAGATCCCAGCGGGGCAGCCGATCTGCTGGCGCGCGCGTCGGCGGCCACGCCCGAGGATCGAGCGCTGTCACTCGAACTCTGCGACGCCTACAACGCTGCGGGTCGGTCCGGCGAGGCGATCGCGGTCCTGGTTGGCATCGTCGACTCGTACGGTGGCAAGCGCGCCAAGGAGCTGCTGCCGATTCACACTCGGCTCGCCACGGCCTACCTGGCGAGCGGCGAATCGGCGCGGGCGCTGGAGGAGCTCGACAAGGCCTTCCGCATCGAGCCGGGCAACGTCGCTGTGCTCAAGCAGCTGGGTGAGCTGGCGCTCGAGACGGGCGATCACAAGAAGGCCATGCAGATGTTCCGCGCTCTGCTGCTGCAGAAGGTGGAAGAGTCGAACGTCATCACCAAGGCCGAGGTGTTCTTCCGCGTCGGTCAGGTGCACCAGGCGCTCGACGAAGGGCCCAAGGCGCGCGAGTGGTACGAGAAGGCCGTGAAGGCCGATCCGGCGCTCGATCAGGCGCGGGACGCGTTGGCCGCCCTCTGAGCGAGGGCGCTGGTGCGAAGTGAAGAAGAGCGCCGCCCGAGCGGGCGGCGGAAGCGGAAAAGGCGGCAATAGGGAGCGACGCGGGTCATGCACGGCGACGAGATCGAGGTCTACATCGACGGCCGCTGGGCCCGCGGCGACGACGCACGTGTCAGCGTGTTCGACCGCGGCTTCCTCTACGGTGACTCGGTCTTCGAGACGCTGCGTACCTACGGCGGTCGGGCCTTCGCGCTGGACGAGCACATGACGCGCCTGGCGGACAGCGCGCGGCGGGTGCTGATCGAGTTGCCGCTCGAGCCGGGGGTGCTGGGCGAGGAGGTGCGGCAACAACTGGCAGAGACCCGGCAGCGACGAGGCTACGCCGACTGCTACGTGCGCACGATGGTGACGCGCGGCCGGGGGGCGCTCGGCCTGGATCCTCAGAATGCTTCGGAGCCTTTGCGGGTGGCGCTGATTGGGCCGCTGCAGCCGCCGCCCGAGGCTCTGTATCGCGACGGGATCGCCGTGGTCAGCTACGCGGGGGCGCGTCACACGGACGCCAGCGCGGCGGCAGGCGCCAAGATCGGCAACTACTTGGTGGCCGTTTTGGCGCAGGACCGCGCGCGCAAGGCCGGCGCTCACGAGGCGCTGATCGTGGACAGCGAGGGCGGGGTGATCGAAGGGGCCACGTCGAACTTGTTCTGGTGGGACGGCGAGGTGCTGTGTACCCCGCCGCTCGAGGCTGGGATCTTGGCCGGCATCACCCGCGCTCACTTGCTCGGCTTGGCGCGCACGGAGGGACGAGAGATCCGGCTGGCCGTGCCCACGCTGGATGAACTGCTTCGGGCCAGCGAGGTGTTCGTGTCGTCGAGCATCCGCGAGCTGCTGCCCGTGGTGCGTATCGACGGCCGAGTGGTGGGTACCGGCGTGCCGGGCGCGCGCACGCAAGCGCTGCATGCTTCGTTTCGACGGCACGCCTTGGCCGCGGTCGGGGCATGAGTGCAGGTCGCGGCCTCCGGGGCAGGGTCGCGCGCCCTGTCTGAAATCGCTCTGCGTGAAATCAGCGCAAATTGCGCCGGCCTTCGATGGCGCGGCCCAGCGTGATCTGATCGGCGAACTCCAAGTCGCCGCCGTGTGGCACGCCGCTGGCGATGCGCGAGACCAAGATGCCCCGATCGGCCAACTCTCGCAGCAGGAACAGCGCTGTCGCCTCGCCGTCCACACTGGGCGGGGTCGCCAGGATCACCTCACGCGCCCCCAAGGTATCGATGCGGCGCAGGAGCTCAGGCAACGGTAGCTCGTCGGGCCCGATACCATCGAGCGGCGAGAGCAGCCTACCCAGCACGAAGTAGCGGCCGCGCATCGCTCCGCTGCGCTCGATGGCGAGCAAGTCCTGAATGCGGGCCACCACGCACAGCAGCTTCGTTTCGCGTCGGACGTCCCGACAGATGGCGCAGCGCGCGTGCCCGTCGGCGTCGACCTCGGCGAGGTTGCCGCAGTCTTCGCAGCTGCGCAGACGCTCGTGGAGATCCGCCAGCTCGAAGCCCAGCTCCTGCGCCAAACGAGGATCCTGCATGAGCGTGAGCGCAAAACGCTGAGCCGTCTTCTCGCCGACGCCGGGCAGGCGGGCCAGCAAGTGGATGACGCGGCGTAGGCTCTCGGGCAGCACTCAGACCTCCGGAACTCGAACGGTCTTGATGTCGGCGCCGAGGATGCGCACGGCTTCCTGCACGCGAGGGTTGCGCTTGACCTCGTCGATGGCGGCCTCGTGCCGGGCGCGCTTGCGGCGCCCCCGCTCGGCCGAGAGGGTTCGATTCGGGGTGGCCTCGGTCGAGTTCAGGACGAGGCGAAGGGTCGCCTGCTCGCCCCACTCGGCGCGCAGGACGTTCTCCATCACGGCTACCGAAGCGCGATCCGTCAGCTGCTTCTCGAACAAGAAGCCCTTCTCGAGCGCGAGCTGGAGGTGGGGCTCGTCCGTGTCGAGCGGGACCGTCTGCTCGAAGATGGCGGCGAGCTCGATGCTCTCAGCGCGCAGTCGCTCGGCCAGGGCAAACAACCGATCGAAGCGGGCGGTCGCCTCGGCGCTGGGTTCGGGCACGGACGAGGGCGCACTGGCTGGCGGAGCACTGGCTGGCTGGGCAGCGGCTGGGCGAGCAGACGCAGGCGGAGCGCTGGCAGGCGGCGCAGCGGCTGGGCGAGCACTGGCAGGCGGAGCACTGGCAGGCGGAGCGCTGGCCGGCGGAGCAGCGGCTGGCTGCGTGCCGAGTGGAGCCGTTGCGAGTGGAGCCGCCGCGAGCGGGGCTGCCTCATCGAAGGCGCCGTGAGCCGCGTCGAAGCCGTCTCGAGGTGCGCCGAAGTCGCCGTGGCCTTCGTCGTCGGCCGAAGCGTCGCCCTCGGGCCGGGGCGAGTGGGGACGAGGACTGCGGCCTCGGGCGTCGCCTTGCGCCGCCTCGGGGGGCCGTTGGCCAGCGCGGGGAGCCTCGGCCGGGCGCGCGCTGCGTGCGTCCTGGGGACGCTGAGGGGCGCGTGCGCCACCGTCGCTCAGCCGCTTCTCGAGGTGAGCGAGGCGATGAAGCAGCTCGTCCACCGGCAGGAGCGGCGGGCGGAAGCAGAGGCGGACCAACAGCATCTCGAGTCCAGCGCGTGGATCGGAGCTGCGCGCGACCTCGTCGTAGGCGCGCGAGAACGCCTGGTGCAGGCGCAGCAGATCGCTCTCCTGCGATGCCTGGGCCAGCGCCAGCACCTCGTGTCGCTCCTCGTCCGAGAGATCGAGCAGCTCCTCGGGCTTCTTGGTGACCTTGCCGACCACCAAATCTCGCAAGAGCGAGAGCAGATCGCGCGCCAGGTGAGTGACGTCGAAGCCTTGGTCGGCCAGATCTCCCACCTGCCGCAGGCAGGTCTCGGCGTCGCCTTCCAAGAGGGCTCGCGCGATGTCGTGCAGGGCCTGTCGACCAGCTACGCCGAGCACCTGGGCCACGTCGCTACCGACCAGGCGGCCCCCGCTGAAGGCAATCACCTGGTCGAGCAGGCTCATGGCGTCGCGCATGCTGCCGGCGGCCTGGCGGGCCAGCAGGGCTACGGCCGTGTCGTCGGCGACCAGCTTCTCCTCGTCGAGCACGTAGCGCAGGCGGCCTGCGATCGCGCGCGCGGGGATCATCTTGAAGTCGAAGCGCTGAACGCGGCTCAGGATCGTGATCGGGACCTTGTGCACTTCGGTCGTGGCGAAGATGAACTTCACGTGGTCCGGCGGCTCTTCCAGCGTCTTCAGGAACGCGTTCCAAGCCGCGTTCGAGAGCATGTGCACCTCGTCCACGATCACGATCTTGTAGCGGTCGCGGCTGGGTCGATAGGGCAGGGAGTCCTGGAGCTTGCGCACCTCTTCGACGCCGTTGTGGCTGGCGCCGTCGATTTCGCGGACGTCCATGTCGGAGCCCTGCGTGATCTCGATGCAGGCGGGGCACTCCAGGCACGGCGTCACCGTCGGACCCGGATCCACGCCGGGCTCGACCGTCCCCGGCTTGCGCATGCAATTGAGCGCCTTGGCCAGGATGCGGGCGCTGGTCGTCTTGCCGACGCCGCGTACGCCCGTGAACAGGAAGGCATGCGCGACGCGGCCGCTCTCGATGGCGTTGCCGAGCGTTCGGCCGACGTGGTCTTGCCCGACCAGGTCCTCGAATCGCTGGGGCCGCCATTTGCGGGCGAGCACGACGTAGCTCATCCCGAGGGAGCTAGCAGAACAGCCGCGCACCTAGCAACCTGCTCGCGGGAGCGTGCTAACGTCGCAACATGACTCGCAGGTTCGCCGAGCCCAGCCGATCGGTGCTCCTGCGCCGGTCCGCGCCCAGGGGCCACGCTACCTCGATGGCGTCGCGCGCAGCCTTCGCGGTGGTGCCGATGGCCTTCAGGGCGTTGCCTGTGGCGTCCACGGCGTTGCCGATGGTTTTTGGGGGAGGGCTCGTTGCCTGCGCGGCGGCGCGGACCGAGCCCGAGGCAGTCGCGCCCGTCCCCGAAGCTGCGACGACGTCGGCTCCCAGCACATCTCCATCCGCGGCACCCGCTCCGCTGGCTGCGCGCCGCGTCGCCGCCGGAACCGTCGAGTTCACGCGCGTCCTGACGAACGAGCTCCCCGAGACGTTCGAGCGCAGCGCCATGGCGCGTTGGGAGTTGGGGGCCGCTGCTGCGGGCGACAAGCTCTGGTTCGCCGTCGATGATCACGCACCACGCCGGGCTTCGCCGAGCGGCCTGCGCCTCGGGCAGTTGTGGAACGAAGACGTCGAACTCTCGCCGGGTGCGCATCGTCTGCTCGCCGTTCGCGAGAAGGGCGACGGCTGGAGCGTGGATCAGCGTGCCTTCTGGGTGGACACTCCCGTCGGTCAGCGCCCCGTCGCAGGCTGCTACCTGCTCTCACCGCCCAGCACGATCAACGGGGAGACGGCGGCCAACGAGCTGCGCGTCGTGGTGCTGCCCACCGGCAGCGGCTTCGCCCGTTTGGATTTGTCGCTCGATGGCGCCAGCCAGGCGTTCGAGCTGCGGCCAGGTGAAGCGCTCGTAGCGCTGCCGCCGTCGCTTCCGAGCGGCGACCACGAGCTCACCGTCCGCTGCGCGGGCGCCGCCGAGGAACCGGCCGCGCCACTCGAGGTCATCACTCGCGTGTTCACCGTGAACCGGGACGCGCCGCTCTCCGAGGCGGCGCGATGAGCCAGGGTGTGGCGACCGTCTCGCTGGCGTGGGCCAGCGTCTACTCCGGCCTGGCCTCGTTCTTCTTCATCGTGGCGCCGCGATTCGCGGGCCGCGGCTACGCGCTGTTGGGCGGGGCGATGGCCTGCGTGTCGGTAGCGAGCCTCGGTCTGTGGGGAACGTTCGCCTACGGGGCCTCGCCCTTCGGCCTGCTCTGCGGCCGAGTGCTGATGCTCGGCGCGACGTTGGCGCCGGTCTTCAACACCCACTTCGTCGTGCGCTTCACCCGGCACCCGTTCGAGCGGGCCGCCCGCTGGGGCTACGGCATTGCAGCCGGTTTGCTCCTGGTCGATCTGGCGAGCGCGCTCTCGGTGCTCGGTCGCGCCGAGTCGCTGCATGCTCCGGTGGAGGTCATCTCACCGTGGGCGCCGTGGGCGCTGGTGGTCTCGCTCGTTTTCGGGCTGCACCTGGCGCTGGCCGGGCTGATGTTGGGGGTGGCAGTCCGTCGCGGCATGACCGCTGCGCGCTGGCCGTTCGCGCTCCTGGTCTTGCTCGGACCGCTGGTGGTATTCGACTACAGCCGAGTCCTGGCAGGGAACAACTACTACATCACCGAGAGCCTGACCTGGATCTACGGCCTGGTGATCGTGGCCTCGCTGCTCTCCGAGCTGCGGGGAGCCGAGGGACTCTTGGCGAGCGCGACCTCGAGCCTGGCCGCGCGTACCGCAGAACTGCAGAGCTCCTACGCAGAACTGGATTTCGTCCACACCGAGCTGATGCGCAAGGAGCAGCTGGCGGCCGTGGGTGAGTTGGCCGCGTCGATCGCGCACGAAGTGCGCAACCCGCTCGCCATCATCATGAACGCAGCGTCGGGACTGCGTCGCAAGACGATCAGCGACGCGGACAAAGAGACCTTGCTCTCGATCGTGGACGAAGAGTCGGCGCGCTTGAACCAGCTGGTCACCGAGCTCCTGCGCTTCGCTCGACCGGTCTCGGCGGCCCCCACGCCCGTCTCTTTGCTCGACATCTGTGAACAGGTGCGCGCCGCCGCGCCGCCGAACTACCGGATCCTGGTCCACGTCACCCGCACGGGTGAGGTCGACCGGGCCCTGGTGGATCCCGGTCTCTTTCGGTTGGCTCTCGACAACCTGATCGCCAACGCCATGCAGGCGATGCCGAGCGGCGGCGACATCGAACTCTCGATTGGGCGCGGGCAGCTGGCCGATGGCACCGAGGCCGCCTCGCTCGAGATCCGCGATCACGGTCAGGGGATGACGCAGCCGGATCTGGAGCGGGCGCGCAAGCCCTTCTTCACGACGCGCCCGCGCGGCACGGGGTTGGGCCTGCCCATCGTCGATCGCATCTTGGAGGCGCACGGCGGCGAGGTGGCGCTGGAGAGCTCGCCGGGGCGCGGCACGGTGGTCACCCTGAGGGTGCCACTCGAAATCGAGGCGGCCACGGGCCGAATCGGCTCCAAGTCTCCCGGGCGTCGCAGGATGCGCAGCTTCTCGGACGCGTCCAGCGAACCGCCGTCCAGCCAAGGTTCGGAGCGAGACAGTCCGCCGCCCCCGCTCGAAGCCCCGCCGCCACCGTCGTTTCGCGGCAGCTGAGTGCACGCCCTCCGGGCTTGCTCGCGGCGCGCCGGTCGACCAGGCTCCGTGCGCGATGGATCCCGAGCAGCGACGTCGGTTGGTCGAGCGCGACAAGCGCTACGTCTGGCACCCCTACACGCCGATGGAGGCCTACGTCCGCGACGGCCGCCCGCTCGTGATCGAGCGGGCTTCGGGCGCTCGCCTGTACGATGTCGACGGGCGCTCCTACCTCGATGGCAACGCCTCGTGGTGGACCTCCCTGCTCGGGCACAACCACCCCCGTCTGGTGGGTGCCCTCACGCAGCAGGCCGCCCGGCTTTGCCACACCTCCTTGGCTGGCGTTACCCACCAGCCGGCAGTCGACTTCGCCGAAGCCCTGGTCGCCCGAGCGCCCGACGGCCTCGAGCACGTGTTCTTCAGCGACAATGGCTCGACGGCCGTGGAGTCGGCCATCAAGCTCGCCATCCAATACTGGTACCAACAGGGGCGCCCGGAGAAGTCGCACTTCCTGTCGCTCGAGGATGCCTTCCACGGCGAGACC
>DATIDO010000486.1:0-2011 GCA_035456245.1 Polyangiaceae bacterium | reverse complement strand
TGTACGCTCCCATGCTGCTCGGGGCCGCTGGCCTGCTGGTGACGGCCGCGTGCAAGCGCAAGGAGCCGGACCCGGCCGCACCGCGCCTGCCGACAGCAACGGTTACAGCGACATCCCCGACGACTCGAGCCTGGAGCCGGTGAAGGAACCGGCGCTGTTCGCGGTCAACCTGGGCTGGGACCTGAGTCTCCCTCTCGGCTCGACCGCCGACTTCACCGATCAGTTCAGCGTCCAAGGCTTCTCGATCGAGGTGCGCTACCTCGGTCTGGGGAACCTCGAATTGGGTGGCCTGGTCGCCTGGCACACGCTGGCGCAGAAGGGCTACTCCACCACCACGGACGACACGGGCACCGTGACCGTGAGCGGTACGACCGTTCACGAGCTCTCGAGCAACCCGCTGCTCTTCCGCGCGCGCTATTCTTTCCGACAGGGACCGCGACCCGACAAGGTTGGCCAGCTGATCCCCTACGTCGTCGCCGGATTCGGTGGCGCACGCGCGCTGCGTCGCGTGGACTTCGGCATCGATCGCTACTCGACCGAAAGCTGGCACTGGGCGCTCGGGCCCGAAGCGGGCATCGAGCTGCCCGTCGGCCCCGCCGCGCTCAATCTCGCAGCGCGCTTCAACTACCTGTTCGAAACAGGCAGCGCGCCCGAGCAGCTCTACATGAACTTCGTGGTCGGCGTCTCACTCGAGTGAGTTCGCCTCCACAGCGCCGCGCGCGATCCGCCGTCTGATCCGCGCCGCGCGGGATCCGCGCCGGCACGGAACCGCCGGCGCGCCGTTCGCGATTCGGAACTCCCCGGCTCTTCCCCCAATGGGGACTAGTTAGCGGAGGTCACTTTCGAAAAGGCAGCGCCGCGCGGGCCGTCGGCCCGCGCACTCACTCTGCAGCCGCGCGCGATCCGCGCCGGCGCGTGATCCGCGCGCGGTTGGTTCCAGCCGAGCAGTTGGCCTGCGGCGAAGGCTCTGGTGAGTCCGTCGGCTGTGATGGACCGGGGCCGAGGAACCTCATCCTGGAAGCTCGTGCAGCAACCAAGGTGAGCGGCAGCGCTCTCGCGTGTCGACGCGAGGGATTCGTTGGCAGCGCTCGCGCAGTCGGAGGCGCTTCGTTGATCGGTCGGGCGCAGGTGGCGGGTGGAAAGGGCTACCTCGCTTTGATTTCGAAATATTGGCGACGCATCGGCCCGACCTGCGTGGCAGCGGACCGTTTCCCCGAACGATTGGCCGGTTCGGGAAATCTCAAAAATCATCAGTGTCGCTGCTCAGAAACTGTCGCGAAACAGGCGAACGTTTATTAGTAAGACATCTTAACAAACGGCGAGCCGCTGGAACGGTTCGCTGGTTCCCAGGTGAAGCGATGTCTGCAATCCCCGTTCATCGACCTTCGATACACCCCCTCCCGGGCTCCGTGACGGAGTCGGTCCCTCCGTCGAACGGGGCCCGGGCAGGGCAACCTGGGGCTTGGCATCTGCTGTTGGCCCTGGCTGTTTGCCTATTGTTCGCGGCGGGCTGTGGCACCGACGGTGACACCCGCCCCGGCATGCTTTCGGACGAGGGCATCGGTGGCGAGAGCAATGGCTCGGATGGCTACGGCTACGGGCAGCCCTGTGATGCCGGCGCCGATCGGGCATGCTCGGTCACCATCGAGCAGGCAAGTGGTGTGACCTCGTGCTGGAAGGGCACGCAGTACTGCGAAGACGGCAAGTGGGGTGTTTGCCACACCGAACAGGACGAGTCTGCCGAGACGGCCGACGCCAGCCTGCAGCTCCCGGGCGCCAAGAGCGCCGCTCTGGTGCTCCCCGGTGCCAAGTCGGCGGCGCTGACCACCGTGCCGGCGCTGCCGTGCTCGAGCAACAAATGTGATCCGTCGTGTCGGCACTACACCGAGACGCCGAACCTCACGACCAGCGGAGGCGGAGCGGATCCACCCGATCCACCCGACTTCACCACTCCCGGTAAGACCGTGTGTGCCCACAATCTCTGCGACGCAGGAGCGAAGCTCGACTCGAG
>DATIDO010000485.1:0-6423 GCA_035456245.1 Polyangiaceae bacterium | reverse complement strand
CCTCCCCGAGCAACTCGAAGCTCTCGGCGAAGGCCACACCGCGGCGCGCCTGCACCACACCGAGGCGCAACCGATCACCCGGTAGCGCTCCAGGCACGAACACCACACGGCCACTCGCCTCACGCACCAAGCCCGCTCCGCCTGGAGCGATGCGTTCCACGCGTATCTCGCCCGACTCGCTCGACTGGCCCGACGCGCCCAACTGGCCCGACGCGCCCGACTGGTCGGGTCCGGCAGACGCGCCCGAACTCACTCCTTGGCCCCGGGCGGGAACTCACCGAGGATCCGATCGACCACCTCGGCCAGCTCCGCATTGTCGGGCGCCGAGACGACACGGCGAACCCCCGCACCCCGCCAAACCACGGCATTTTCCTTGGTGTCGATCAGATCGATCACGACCGTACCCTCTTGGTACTGGTCGTAGGTGTAGCCGAACGCGGGCCCACGCCAGGCGTAGCCGTAGTAGCTCGTCGAGTTCAGCTCGACGCGCTCCTTCACTCCCGCCAGCACGTGAACGAGCATGTCGGCCTGCTCGCGCGCCACCGGCGTGTAGCCGCGCTTCAACAGACGCGCGTAGATGATCTGGCGCAGACGCTGGAGCACGAACGGATCGACGTCGGGATCGTTGCTGCGCACCGGCTTGTTCGGCTCGAGCATCGCGAACGTACGATAGCGGCCGAAGTCCTTGCTCTTGTCGAAGGCCGTCTTCACCTGCACGTTGGAGCCGCACGCGACGAGCAGAGGAACGACGGTCGCGGCGAGGACGAGCGACAACACGGCCGCGCGAGTGGAGGGGAAAACCGAACGCATGACCCGCGGGTTGTAGCAGGGACGCGGCTGTCGTCTCCGCCACCACGATGGCAGCTTTTCCAGGGCGTCTGGCGCCGCACGGGGAGCTCGAAAGGACAGTCGCAGGCAGAGCCTCCACACGCTGCGCTGGCCCCTCGAAGGCCGGTCAGCCACTTTACAATTACCTATCCCCAAAAGCCCTCGGCACCACCACTCACGCCTCCTGAACCACGCGCCGGAAAGACCCGATGTTTCAACGACGCGTCCAAAGTGAACGGAAGCGGACGACTCGGCTGGACGCCCGGTCAGCACCATGTCGGCGTGGGGTGACATGACTTGGGACAAAACCGACCCTCGACCGGAAACGTCGAAACAAGTAGGTTGTCAGCGTAGTGACGGTTTCGTCGACTCCTCCCGAAGCGCTCATCGGCCAAGTGCTTGGTGGCGCCTACCGCATCCTTCGTCGTCTCGACGAGGGTGGGATGGGGACCGTCTTCGCCGCCGAGCACGTGCGCCTGAAGCGCCCGGTAGCCGTCAAGGTGATGGCCGCTCACCTGGCCGAGGACGAGAGCGCGCTGGCCCGATTCAGCCGAGAGGCCGAGATCATCAGCCAGCTCCATCATCCGCACGTGGTGCAGGTGCTCGACTTCGACACGACCGAAGACGGGAAGCCCTACCTGGTCATGGAGCTCCTGCAGGGGCGCTCGCTCGATCAAGTTCTCGCTCGTCACCGCAAGCTGGCCATCGGTGCTGCGTTGCGTGTGGCCATCCAGGCCGCCTCCGCTCTCTCCGCCGCGCACTCGGCGGGTATCGTCCACCGCGATCTGAAGCCCGCGAACATCTTCTTGGTGGACACCGGCGACCAGCTGTTCGTGAAGCTGCTCGACTTCGGCATCAGCAAGCGCAGCCACGAAGAGCAGGTGCCTGGTGGTCGCAAGCTGACCGGCGAGTTCGATATTCTCGGCACGCCCGACTACATGGCACCCGAGCAGGCGCTCGGCCGCACCGCGGCCGTCGATCACCGCGGTGATCAGTACGCCCTCGGCGTGATCCTCTACGAAATGCTCACCGGCCAAGTGCCGTTCACCGCCGACGACGTGATGGAGCTTCTCCAGCGCGTGATCCGCGACAGCCCCGTGGCGCCTTCGGCGCTGCGTGAAGAGCTGCCGCGCGCCGTCGACGGCATCGTCCTGCGGGCCATGGCCAAGCTGCCCGAAGAGCGCTTCAGCAGCATCGCCGAGTTCGCCGAGGCGCTCGAGATCGCCGCGGCCGAGAACACGCTGGGCGTCGTGCCTGCGCTGGGTCGTTCCACCGATCCACTGCGAGCCGACTCGAACCCGGTCGATCCGAGCGCGCGCACCTCGCACATCACGCCGCAGTTGCCCGCCCAAGAGCCCGTCACCGACACCCGCCGCACGTCGTGGCACTCCAAGGATCCCGTCAAGGCGACCCAGGAGCTGATCGATCGTGCGCGTCAGGAGCTCGGCCTCGACAACCTGGAGCTGGCCGTGAGCTGCGCCGAGTCGGCGTTCGAGATCGCTCACCTGACCAGCAACCCTTCGGTCAAGCAGCTGCTCAGCAAGAACGCCACGCTGCTCGCACGCATCTTCGAGCGTCGCTTGGGCGGCCTGCGCTCGACCATCTTGGTCAGCGCCGGCGCGCAGAGCTCGCCGCTCACGCCCGAACAGGCCTTCTTGCTGTCCCGCCTGGATGGCGGCCTCAGCATCGAAGAGGCGCTCGATCTGTCGCCCATGTCCCGCGAGCTGACCTTGGGTCACCTCGTCAGCATGATGCGCACGGGCCACATCAGCCTGAGCGCCTGACCGAATCGGGCTCAGTCCGCGAGTTCAGTCGCCGAGCTCAGTCCGCGATCGCGAAGTTGGCGAGCGTCAGCGCGACCTCCGCGTGGTTCGACACGATCGCCAAGAGCGTCGGGGTCTCGGAAGTCCCGCCGCCATCCTCGTCGAGCCAGATCTCGCCGCTGTCCGGAGCGTAGACGATGTGGGTCGTGGGGGCCTTGCTCTGGGTGCCGGAATAGCCCTCGATGAACTCGATGAAGTCGGCCTCGAAGGTACCGATGGCCTTGAAGCGGATCTCCTCGTCGACGGCGACATCGGCCAGCCGAGGTGGTTCGGCGGGATGATCGAGGACCCACACATCGAGCCCCGGTCCACCGATGCCCACGTTGGGGCGAGGGGCGACCGGATCGTTCCCGAACTCGAACGTGTCGTTGCCGTCTCCCCCCACCAGGCACGAGCCATTTCCGAACCCGGTCAGCTCGTCGTCGCCCTCCAGCCCAAAGTAGACGGAGTTCGACTTGATGGAGAGCTCTTTGAGGTCGTCGGGACCCGCGCTGTTGAAGAGCGCGCCTACGTAGTCGGCCCTGCTGCCACAAGCAGCGGGGAACTCGGCGCAACGCGTGGTTCCTCCCGCATCGCTACAGATCTCGGCAGGCTCGGCCGCGCCGCCCGTTCCGCTGCCACCAGAGGAAGTGGAGCCTCCCGTGGAACTGGACCCACCCGAGCTCGCGTCGCCATCGGCGCCATCGCCCGAAGCGTCGTCACCTCCGGCGCCTCCGGCCTCGTCACTTGGACTGCCCCCTCCGTCCGAGCAAGCCCACGAGAGAGCCAGGCCGGCGACCGTTCCCCAGAGCAGAGCAGCAGTCCGAATGCGCATCATGATGTCTCCACTCTTACCACGACCGGGGCTCGATCTTCCCTACGAAGCCGCGGGCTTCGCGTCCAGGACGTACGGCGTGGCGACGGCCGACGGACGCAAGCCGAAGCGGGAGGCAAAGGCGCGGAGCTGAGAATACGGCTCCAAGGAAAGCGTGCCGCGGACGGGGATGTGTTCGACGAGGCAGAAGAGAACGACCTCGAACAGGCTGAGCTCCCGCTCGGGCGGCAGCTCGGCCAGCACCGCGCTCAGGTTCTTCTCCAACCAGGCGAGCGCCCCCTCGAAGCCCTGGCGGCCTTTGACGAAGTAGACGTTGTCGGCCGGCAGCTTGCCGAGGATGTTACCGGTGATGATCTGCACCTGGGCCGCCATGGCGTGCCAGAGCAGCTCTTGGGCGTTGCGGGCCAAGTCCGAACCGAGCTCTTGCGGCCAGACGATGCGCGCCTGGCGCGGGCTCAGCTCGGCCAAACGGCGGCAGATGTTCTCGGTGCCGAAGAGCGCGCTGCCGTCGACGTGCAGCGTCGGCATCTTGAGCGCGGGATTGTCGCCGTAGATGGCGGGATCCAGCACGGTCAGGTCCAGGATGGGTTTGAACCGAACCTCCACGTCCAGCTCGTGCGCGAAGATGCGGGCCACCCGAGTGAAGTGAGAGATGCTGCGCCCGGTGAGCTCGATGGTGGTCACGCCGCGAGTTTGCCCGATGCGCAACTCCCGCGCGACCGGTGCTTGGTTCGGAAGCAGCGCCGCGCTGCAACAAGCCGATTTCGGGTAGTTGCGTCCCGTTCGTCCCCCGATTTCGACATCCGAGCGGCTGCTGTAGACGCCTTGGCTGAGCTCCCATCTCGGTGGCATACTCTTCCAGGGTCACCGATGACGTTGACGATCGCATTCGAGCAGGAGACGGACGGCCGTTGGATTGCCGAGGTTCCGGAGCTTCCCGGCGTGCTGGTCTATGGAGAGACTCAGGCTCAGGCGGCGCAGCTCGCCCGTGCTCTGGCGTTCCGTGTCATCGCCGATCAAATCGAAGCGGGTGACGTCGATGCACTCGCCATCGCAACCGTTTCCTTTGCAGCGTAGAGGCTGAGTCTTGGGGGATTGGCCTTCCTCGAAAGCCAAGTTGGTCTTGGCGGCGCTGTATCGAATTGGCTGGAGCGTCGTTCGTGAGACGGGATCTCACAAAGTCTTGGCTCGCGCCGGATGGCCAAACGTCGTATTTGCCTTCCACGAGCGTGACGAGATAGGTCCTCGAATGCTTGCGCGAATTGCCAAGCAGACCGGTCTCGAGAAGACGGACCTTTGAGCTCGGCGACCAGGGCCCGATTCGGCTGCGCAGACGGTTCGAATCGCGCCGGCGCGGGTGAACTCGAACTTTCAGCGCCCCCGACAAGAGCCGGCTGCGCTGGTGGTTCGAATCGCGGCGGGCGCAGACTCCAATGCTGCTTGGCGCCCCCGATAGGAATCGAACCTATGACCTTCGGCTTAGGAAGCCGCTGCTCTATCCAACTGAGCTACGGAGGCGGGGCGCGGAACCTGCCACGCCTGCTTCGGGGGAGGCAAGGACCCGCTCGGGGCCAGGTCACAATTTTCCGTTCATCCTGGTATTGGCGGCGGATTCGCGCCCATTGGAGGGCCGATTTCCGGCCACGGAGCGTTGGCATCCGAGGGTTGGGTGTCGACACTCGCGCGATGCCTTCGGACCTGCCTTCGCTCTGGACGTTCGCCTTCTACGCGCTCGTCGTCTGGGGCATGAGCGCGGTGCTCGTGGCGTTTCGACTGCTCGCGCATCGTGAGCGCACGGCGGTCATCCTGCGTGTGCTCGCCTTCACCTGGTTGGGCGTGCCGGCCTTCTTGGCTTCGGCCGGTGTGCTGTCCGACTTCGACGCCCGCCCACCGCAGCTCATGCGCGTCGTGCTACCCATGGCCGCGCTGATCGTGGCCTTCGCACTGTCACCCTGGGGCGGACGCGTCGCCCGCGAGCTGCCGTTCTCGTTGCTGATCGGTACGCAGCTCTTCCGGCTGCCGCTCGAGTTCGTGCTGTTCGCGCTCTCTCGCTACGGCCTGTTGCCCCGCGAGATGACGTTCGCTGGCTTCAACTTCGACGTCGTGACCGGCGCGGGCGCTGGCATCTTTTGGCTGCTGCTGCGCCGCGAGCGCTACCTGATCGGCGAGCCGCAGGTCCCCACTTGGTCACTGTGGACGTGGAACGTCCTGGGCCTCGGCACGCTGACGGTCGTGGTGGGGCTGGCGGTGCTGTCCTTTCCCCAGCCATTCGGCTGGTTTTCGCCCGAAAACGAGATCGTCGCCTACTACCCCTGGGTCTGGCTGCCGACCTTCCTGGTTCAGCTGGCGCTGGTCAGCCACCTACTGATCTTCCGCAAGTTGCTGCTGCCTGCCATCGACGAGCCCAACGTGTGAATTCGCCGCGCGCCCTCTGGCATGCAGGCCGATCCTGCGTTCCTCTAGCGCACATGCGTTCCAACCCTGGGCACGTTCAACGGGCGACCTGCGTCGCCCTGGTGGGCTGGACGCTCGCCGGGCCGGCCCACGCGCTGGACAAACAGGGCAGCGCTCACGGCGGCAAGAACGAGGTACTGGAGGAGGGACAACGGCTCTCCGGCTCCCTGCTGTTCGGGGTCGCCTTCTTCAACCCCACCTACGCGGCGCGACCGGACAACACCGGCCTGGCACTATTTCGCCTCGCGGGCCACGCCGACATCGACCTGATTGGCCAGCACCTGTCCATCCCGCTCGACGTCAACCTGTTCACGGATAGGACCGCAGACGGCGCAGGGATTTTCGTCCCGAGCGAGCTCGATCTGATCGGCGGCGTCACCAGCACCTGGGCACTCCCGCGAGGCGCGCTCGAGCTCGGCACGCGCGCCGAGGCCGACATGGGCGTCGACCGTTCGACGCTGACTCAGGCCTACGTGGACGCTCGGGCCCGCTATTTGCTGGAGA
>DATIDO010000484.1:0-4570 GCA_035456245.1 Polyangiaceae bacterium | reverse complement strand
CGGGCGGACCGATCTGGAAGTGCGCGACTGGAAGGAGATGAACAAGAACCTGTTCAGCGCCTTGCAGCTCGAGAAGATCGCGACCTTCTTGATCCTGTCGATCGCCATCGCCGTCGCGTCCTTCTGCATCATCTGCACGCTGCTCTTGATGGTGACCGAAAAGAGCAAGGAGATCGCGATCCTGAAGGCCATGGGCGCCTCCGATCGCTCGGTGCTGTCACTGTTCCTCACCGAGGGTATGTTCATCGGTGGGGTGGGGACCATCTTCGGCGTGTTCACCGGCTACGTGGCCATGACCAGCCTGCAGCGCTTCGGCGTGCGCTTGGATCCGGAGGTCTACTACGTGGACAAGCTTCCCGTGCACGTCGACGTGTTCGACTACCTTCTGATTGCGCTGTGTGCGTTCGCCATCACCACGTTGGCGACGCTCTACCCGGCACGTGCGGCGAGCCGCCTGCGACCGGTCGAGGGGATCCGCTATGAGTGAGACGCCGAGCACGAGCGAGCCGCTGGTTTCCATCGAGGGGCTGCACAAGTCGTTCGAGCACATGGGGCAGACGCTCCACGTGCTGCGCGGCATCGATCTGAGCATCCAGCAAGGCGAGGTGCTGTCGATCGTGGGCCAATCGGGCGCCGGAAAGAGCACGCTGCTGCATTGCATGGGCACGCTCGACGTTCCGACCAGCGGCAGCCTGCGCCTGGCAGGCGAGGAGCTGACGACGATGAACTCCGCGCGCCTCGCCGTCGTCCGCAACCGCGAGATCGGCTTCGTCTTCCAGTTTCACCACCTGTTGCCCGAGTTCGACGCGCTCGAGAACGTGATGCTCCCGGGTCTGATCCAGGGGCGCACGAGGTCCGACATGCAGACACGCGCCGCGCGTCTGCTCGAAGAGGTCGGCATCTCGCATCGCGCCAAGCATCGCCCGGGTGAGATGAGCGGTGGTGAGCAGCAGCGCGTTGCCGTGGCTCGCGCCCTGGTGCTGGAGCCCAAGTTGCTGCTGGCCGACGAGCCGACGGGCAACCTGGACAGCACGACCGGCGACTCGATTCACGAGCTGTTCTTCGAGATCAATCGCCGACACAACACGACCATCGTGGTCGTCACCCACAACCCCGGCTTTGCCGAGAGCATGCCCCGGGTGGTGCGCATGCGAGATGGTCGGGTGGAGACCGACGCTGCCGGACAGACGGCCTCTCGGACCTCCCGGGCCCAGGCGGAAGGCCGCTCGGCTGGCCTCGGAGCGGCTCGGCCCGGGGGCGGCGACGCCCTGCGTTCGGACGACGGCGCAGCCGAGCCGGCGGTCGAGGGTACAATCTCCTGAATTCGTTGGCTTTCGGGCCACGACCAGGACTGTTTCGTGCCCTTTTCCCCGCCATTTTTCGTGGTATGGGGGGCGTCTCGTGAGCATCGCACCCTGGAATTTCCCCCGAGCCGAACTCCTTCCGACCTATGCCTTCGTGGCCTCGGACGCCGTCAAGGCGAAGGTGCGAGCTCAGGGCGCCGACCTGATCGATCTGGGACTCGGTAACCCCGATCAGGCGACTCCAGCGTCGATCGTTTCACGGCTGCAGGAGGCCGCCGAGATCGGCAAGAACCACCGCTATCACCCCGGCCGTGGCTTTGCCGATCTGCGTCTCGCTCACTGTGAGTGGTACAAGCGCCGCTACGGTGTCGACTTCGATCCCGACCGTCACGTGATGGTCACGATGGGAGCAAAGGACGGCATGACGGGCCTGTGCCTCGCCATTCTCGGGCAGGGTGATCACGTCCTGTCCCCCGATCCGGCCTACCCGATCCATGCCGGGGCGCCGCTCATCGCCGGCGCCGAGGTCCACACCTACCCGGTCGAGGCCCCCGATCAGGCTGCCGTCATCGGGCAGCGCTTGCGCGAGCTGGCGGCGAGCGGCCGGCGCGTGAAGCTGGTCATTCTCAACTACCCGCACAATCCGACGGGTCGCATCGTGTCGGCCCAGGAGCTGAAGGCGATCGTGGAGGTCGTACGCGACTCCGGCGCCCTGCTGCTGCACGACATGGCCTACGCGGATCTGGACTTCCAGAACCGCAACTCGCCCAGCGTGTTCGACTGTGGCCTGCCGTTCGCCGAGGTGGAGCGCTTTGCCGTCGAGGCCTTCTCGCTGTCCAAGAGCTACCACATGCCGGGCTGGCGCATCGCCTTCATGGTCGGCTCGCCGGCGATGATTGCGGCGCTCGCGCACCTCAAGACCTACACGGACTACGGCACGTTCGCTCCGCTCCAGGTGGCCGCCGCATGGGCACTGCGCAACGGTGACGCCATCGTCGACGAGATCCGCGAGATGTACCGCTCGCGCGCTCGCGCTCTGGTGCAGGGCTTGCGTCGCGCCGGTTGGACCGAAGCGCAGGAGCCGACGGGGACCATGTTCGTGTGGACGCGCCTGCCGCGTGCCCTGGCTCACCTCGACAGCTTCTCGGCCACGGCCTACCTGATCGAGAACGCTCATGTGGCCGTCTCGCCGGGCTCCGGATTCGGTCCTGCGGGTGAAGGCTTCGTGCGCTTCGCGCTGATCGAGGATCCGCCACGCATCCAAGAGGCCTGTGACCGCATCGGTCGCGTCCTCGCGCGCCTCGAAGAGAAGGCGCGACCCTCGGCTGCACCTGCCGCGCCTTGAGCGGTGTTTCGTTGGCTCGACGGTTCCGTCGATTGCTTCGTCGGCTGGACGGTTCCGTCGATTGCCTCGTCGGCCCCGTTTTGGCCGGACTGATTCGTCCGACTCGTGCGAGCGAAATCAGTTCGTCGAGCGGGCGAACGCGCCGCGCACGGCCTCGGGCAGCAGGCCTTGGCGATCTGCAGCCGACACCAGCTCGGCGTTGTAAGGCAGATCGGTGAGGAAGCCGCGCGCGTAGGGCGAACCGAGCAAGCCCTGCAAGCGGCGGGACAGGAAGGGCAGGCCGCGTTGGATGGCCAAGGTGGCGGCGCCTTCGTCGCCGAGATCGAGCTGAGCCTTGTAGAGCGTCAGGAACACGGGCGCCTCGTTCAGCAGACTGGGCGCACCCTGTTCCAACAGCTCGGCTGCCTCGCCGGCCACCTCGGCCGCCTCACCGGGTGAACCGTCGAGGCGCAGCCCTTCGGCCCAGGCTGCCAGAGCACCTGGCAACACGTCGCGGTGGCCCAGCGAGCGGTAGCTCTCGACGGCCATGCGCAGCAGCGACAGCGCTCGAACGCGCGCCGGTGCCGAGCCGAGCAGGAGTTCGACGCCGCGGTAGAAGAGCACGCCCAGATTGGAGCGGTCGGGGGCAGCCCACAGTCCCGTGGCGGCCGCGTCGGCCTCGGCGCGTGCCTCGGCCAGGTAGCCATCGAGCTGCCGATCGGTGCCGTAGAGGGCGGACCAGCCGAGCAGGTTCATCTGCGCGTGGCGCGCCGCACCCGCGCTGCCCACGGCCTCGGCCAAGAGCAGTCCCTTCTCGAGCGCTTCGCGCGCCTCCTGGCGGGCGCCGATGGTCGAGAGCGCGAAACCCAGGTTGGTGGTGAGCATCGACTCGCGCTCTTTCAAGCCGGCCTCGCGGGCTGCGCCGGCTGCGCTCTTGCGCGCTTCCAGGGCGGTCGAGACGGCACCCTTGGCTTGTCGGATCACCGCCAGCGTCTGGTAGGCGTCGACGCGCGCGCTCGGCAGCTCTCGGTTGGCGAGCTCGAGCAGGCGCTGGGCTTCCGCCTCGGCCACCTCGAAGTCCCCGGCGAACGCCGCCCGCGCGGCCAGCGTGGCCGAGCAGCGCGCCAGCTCTTCACCCATACCGAGCGAAGCGGCGGCCGTCAGCGTCTCGGCCAGCCTGCGGTCGATGTCACCGCCGCGGCCTCGCGCGTCGTCGTACCGAGCGCGCGCGCCGTCGGCGACCACACGTGAGGGTTCGTCGTAGGCAAAGTCGTCGAGCGCGGTGATGGCCGTCTCGCGATCGGCCGCTCGCGGATCGAGGCGCGACCAAGCCTCGTCCAGGATGCGCGCGCTCTGGAATCCGGCTGGCCCCGGCTCCGCGTAGGCGAGCGCTCGCTCGGCCATGCTGAGTGCATCCCCGAGGGCATGGGTGGCCAGGGCGCGCTCGGCCGCGCGCAGCCAGTGCACGCACGCCAGCTCGGGGCGGCCGCCCGCGTCCAAGTGGCCGGCCACGGTCGCAGCGTCGCCGCCCATGCGGGCCAGCCACTCGCCGGCCAACGCGTGCAGCTCGCGGTGGTTGTCGGCGTCGAGCGCGGCGTAGGCGACATCACGGATCAGCGCGTGCTTGAACACGAACTCGCGCGCGGAAGGAAAGCGGCTGTTGTCTTGCTCCAGCAGGATCTCGAAGGCGGCGAGCTCGCGCATCAGTTCGGCTGCGTTGGGCAGGCCGAGGGCGGTCAGCGCGGAGTCCCAGGTGGTGAGGCCCAGCACGCTGAGCCTGCCCACCGCGTCTCGGCATTCGGGGCTCAGCGCGTCCAAACTCACCTGAATGGCCGCCTCGATGGTAGGCGCGGCGCGCGATTCACGGCCGGCAGCCGCCAGACGCGCCAGCTCTTCGGCGAACAGGGGCGAGCCGCCTGCGCGAGCCACCACCTCGGCGACG
>DATIDO010000483.1:0-3981 GCA_035456245.1 Polyangiaceae bacterium | reverse complement strand
AGCAGCCGGCCGCGGTGGCCCCGTCCGGCTGGCCCCGCCGCAGAGCGTTTGAGTCCCGTGAGCCCCGACATGAAAACTCCCGTGCCTGCCTCGACCGTGGTGCTCGACCCCATCCGCCGCGCCGTTTCCTTCGGCGCGCGGCGAGGGCTCCTCCGGCTGCTCTGCTGCACGCTGCTCGGCGGCGCGCTCCTCGGCAGCACGGTAGCGTGCAACCGCGAGTCGAGCGCCGGGCAGGCCGGCGCGACCAGCGCCCCGCGCAAGGTGCGCATCACCACCACCAACGTGCCCGCCAACGGGAAGCTGGTCTTCACCGGCCTGACGGCGCTCGTGGTGAATCAGGGCTGGCTGGCCAAGAAGCTGGCCGAGCGGGGCGCGGAGATCGAGTGGGTCCCCATTTCCGGCAGCGCCACCGGACCGCTGATCAACGAGGGCTTCGCCAATCGCAGCATCGACATCGCCAGCTACGGTGATTTGCCTTCGATCATCGCCAATGCGGCCGGCATCCGCACGCAGCTGATCGTTCCCAACGGCCGCGGCTCCGAGACGTACCTGGTGGTGCCCAACGGCTCGACGGCTCGCTCGATCCTGGATCTGAAGGGCAAGCGAATCGCCATTCATCGCGGCCGCCCCTGGGAGCTCCCGCTCAGCCGACTCATCGACTCGGTGGGGCTGACCTACGACGACTTCCAAATCCTGAACCTGAACCCGGAGGCCGGCGCATCCGCCCTGGTGGCCGGGAAGGTCGACGCGCTGGTCACCATCAACGCGCACCTGCTGGCGCAGAAGAATGCGGGCCAAATCATCTGGTCCACCGCCCAGGCACCGGCCGATTGGAAGATGCGAGCCGAGCTGTGGGCCTCGCGTGACTTCGTCCGGCAGAACCCGGAACTGACCCAGCTGGTGGCGACGGCCTACGTGCGGGCCGAGCACTGGGCTGCCCAGCTCGAGAATCGTCCGGCCATGCTCGAGGTGCTGAACCGCTCGGGCCTGCCCAAGGAGGTCCTGGAGCGGGAGTACGGTGACGGTGAAGAGTGGAAGAACCGCTGGTCGCCGCTGTTCGACGCCCCGGTGGTCGCGCACTACCGCCACGCCATCGACTACGCGCTCGACAAGAAGATCATCCGCAACAAGTTCCCCGTCGAGGAGATCTACGACGAGCGGTTTTCCCGAACGGCGTTGCGCGAGCTCGGTATCGAGGGTTTCTGGTCGCCGGCCACCACGCCGGAGGGGTGAATCGTGAAGAGGCGCTGGCTCGTTTCGCTCACCGCCACGCTGGCCGTGCTGGTCGCTGGGGCGGCTGTCTCGTTCCGCTCGTCGAAGGAGGCGGCCGCGGAGAGTCGTCCCGGGGCCGGCCCCAAGCCGGTCTCGGTGCAAGTGGCCCGGGTGGAGAGCGGTCGCGTGCGTGTGGTCCTGTCCGGGTTGGGCACCGTGACCCCACGTCGCTCCGTGGCCGTGCGCAGCCGAGTGAGCGGCCAGATCTCGAGGATTGCCTTCAGCGAAGGGCAGCAGGTGGAACCCGGGCAGCTCCTGGCGGAGCTCGATCCCCGGACGTTCCAGGCCGAGGAGGCGAAGGCCAAAGGACAGCTGGCCCAAGAGCGAGCGCTCTTGGAAAACGCGCGCCTGGAGCTGGAGCGGAGTGAGTCGCTCTCGGCCGACTCGTTGATCTCGGCCCAGCAGGTCGCGGCCCAACAGAGCTTGCACGCGCAACGACAGGGCGCGGAGCAGCTGGCCGTCGGAAACCTGACGGCGGCGTCGCTGCAGCTCGGCTTCACCCGCATCACCGCGCCGATTCGCGGTCGCGTCGGTTTCCGTCTGGTGGACGCGGGCAACAACGTCACCCCGCTCGACAACATCGTCCAGATCCACGAGCTCGCGCCCATCACCGTGGTCTTCACGCTGACCGAGGATCAGCTGCCCGAGGTGCTGGCGCGGGTACGCGCGGCCGAACGCGCGGGGCACCCCTTGGACGTCGAGGCCTGGGACAAGGGCAATCGCAGCCTGCTGGAGCACGGTCAGCTGCTCACCGTCGACAACCAGATCGATCCGGCGACGGGCACCGTGCGCCTGAAGGCCGAGTTCTCCAACGCCGAGGGACAGCTGTTTCCCAGCCAGTTCGTCAACGTTCGGCTGGCCATCGACGAGTTGCGCGACGCGCTGACGGTGCCGCGGGCGGCCGTCCAGCGGGGGCGCCAGGGCTCCTTCGTCTACCTGCTCGGGGCAGGGGAGGTGGTAGAGGTCCGCCCGGTGAAGCTGGGTGTCGTGGACGGCGCCGCGATCGTGATCGAGGACGGCTTGGCTGCCGGCGACCGCGTGGTGGTGTCGGGCGCCGACCAGGTTCGTGAGGGATCGCAAGTGAAGATTGCGGCGGGAGGCAAGGGCGAGCGCGCCGAGCCTCCACGTCCTCGGCCATGAACCTTTCGCACGCCTTCGTGGTGCGGCCCGTGGCTACCAGCTTGGCCATGGTGGCCTTGCTGCTGGCCGGCTTGCTCGGCCATCGCCTCTTGCCGCGCTCGGCCCTGCCCGAGGTGGATTACCCGACGCTGCAGGTCAGCACCACCTATCCGGGGGCCAGCGCCGACGTCATCGCCACCACGGTCACCGCTCCGCTCGAGCGCCAGCTCGGCACGATGGCCGGACTGGAGGAGATGTCCTCGACCAGCTCCGCCGGCGTATCGACCATCAACCTGCGCTTCTCGCTGGATTCGAGCCTCGACATCGCCGAGCAGACCGTGCAGGCGGCCATCAGCGCGGCCCAGGGTTTCCTGCCGCGCCAGCTGCCTTCTCCGCCCGTCTACAACAAGGTCAACCCGGCCGACGCGCCCATCCTGACGCTGGGGGTGACCTCCCGCACCACGCCACTCACGCGCGTGTCCGAGCTGGTGGAGACGCGTCTGGTCCAGAAGCTCTCGCAGATCCCCGGTGTCGGCCTGGTGAGCGTGAGCGGTGGGCAGCGACCTGCCGTTCGCATCGCGCTTTCGCCGGCCAAGCTGCGGGCGCACGGCTTGGGCGTGGCCCAGGTGCGCGCGGCGATCGAGAAGGCCAACTCGAACCAAGCCAAGGGCCACTTCGACGGAGAAGAGCTCTCGTATGCGCTCGAGACGAACGGTCAGCTGGGCTCCGCCCGCGAGTACGCGGAGATGGTCGTGGCCAGCCAGGGGGGCGCCGTGGTTCGGCTCGCCAACGTGGCCGAGGTGCGCGACGCCGCCGAGGACGCCTATCTGGGCGCTTGGGTGGACGGCGAGCCCGCCATCTTGCTCGGCATCCAGCGACAGCCGGGGGCGAACGTCATCGCCATCGCCGATCGCGTGCGCGCCATCTGGCCCGAGTTGAGTTCGTCGCTGCCTCCTACGCTGGAGCTGCGCCTGCTGGGCGACCGCACTCAGACCATCCGCAGCTCGATTCACGACGTTCAGCTCGAGCTGGTGGCCGCGGTCCTGTTGGTGGTGCTGGTCATCTTCGCCTTCCTGGGCACGTTCGCCGCCACGCTCATTCCCAGCCTGGCCGTGCCGCTCTCGCTGATCGGTTCGTTCGCGGTCATGCAGGCGCTGGGCTTCAGCTTGAACAACCTGACGCTCATGGCGTTGACGTTGGGGACGGGCTTCGTCGTCGACGACGCCATCGTCATGATCGAGAACGTGGCGCGCCACATCGAGGCCGGGAAGTCGCCGATGCGCGCCGCCTTGGACGGCTCCCGGGAGATCGGCTTCACCATCCTGTCGCTCACCTGCTCGCTGGTGGCCGTGCTCATCCCGCTGTTGTTCATGGGTGGCGTGGTGGGCCGGCTGTTCAGCGAGTTCGCCCTCACGCTGGTGGTGGCCATCGTCATCTCGGCGGTCGTCTCGCTGACCCTCACGCCCATGTTGTGCGCGCGCTTGCTGCGCCCGCACGCGGCGGCCAGTAGCGGGTTGGCTCGCTACTGCGAGGCGGCGTTGGCGGCGGCCTCGCGGTCCTACGAATGGGCGCTGGACGGCGCATTGGCTC
>DATIDO010000482.1:0-2193 GCA_035456245.1 Polyangiaceae bacterium | reverse complement strand
TATTCTGGCCAAGTCTAGGACTTGGCCAACGTCCGGGCAGGCGCGACGCATCTATCCGCGACGGCACGGAAGGGGGTAGCCAGGGGCGGAAGTCGTCCGTGATGAGGCGGTTCACCAAGTCGCGGAGAGGGGGGGCTACGTCGGTCTTGGCCAGTGGTTCCATCAAGATCGCATGCTTCGCGAGGCAAGCTGCCGCAGCGACTGCGCAGCCGGCTCTGGCCGAATCAACGCCTTCAGGAGCACACTGGGGCCATGCGTGGTGGGCGACGGCTTTGGGCGGGAGGGTGGATGTTCGCCTGGCTCGTTGGCTGCGACGTGGGGCCCGCCAAGCTGACCGAAGTGCGCGAGAGCGAACACTTCCGCATCCATTCTGAGCCGGGTGATCCCGAGGTATGCGACGAGACGCTGGACGAGTTCGAGCGGAACCGTGAGAGCCTGTCGCGGTTCTTCGGGCACCAGCCGCCCGAGTTCATCGAGTACTACAAGTTCGTGGATGTTCTCGAAGGCGCGCCCTGCGAAGGAGACATGCGCTGCACCGACGGCACGAAGATCTACACGAATGAGCCCGTGCACGTGCACGAGTTGGTGCATTCCTACTTGTCGAACCTGGGTGACCATTCGTTCTTCACGGGCGAAGGTCTGGCGGACGCGATCGACTGCAACGCCGAAGACATCGGGCCTTGGGTTCCGCTGACGGGTGGTTGGGAGGACGCTCGACCCGAAGCGGATCCGTACGAGTCCTACCCGATCGCGCGGACGCTCGTTGCCCACCTGATCCGTCGCTTCGGCCCGACGCGCACCCTCGAGTGGCACCTTGCCACTCCTGCACACGCCACGAACGAGCAACTGCGCGAGACGTTCGCTGCGACCTTCGATGCAGACATCGACGACGAGTTTGCGCGAGCACTCGAGGGGCCTTCGTGCACCAACGTGGTGGAATGTGCGGGTGACGAGCTGCCGCTCGATCCGGAGTCCGATCCGTCGCTCGTTCCGCCGTTGGACTTCCGCACCAGCGGCTGCTCGGGCCGAGTGCCGACCTACACGACCACGGTGGAAGAGCCGAGCTGGCTCCTTTGGTCGTCGACGGACGCGTCCCGTCTCCAGCTGCTCGGCTGCATCGCGGGCCCCGACGACGTCGCGCCGACGCCTCACCCGCTCAGCACCTACACCATCGGCGCCCGCCGAGGCTTCTTTCTCCTGCCGCCCGGCAAGTATGCGTTCCTCTCTCAGCCCACTCGGGCGATTCACGCGTGGCGGGAGGACGGAGCCTTCGCTTCGACCGATTGCTCGGCGGCGGTCCAGCACGAGGCCGAGGCGCCGGGGGACGCCCTCGAGTTCTTCTTGCCGGCCGATGAGCGCCCCCAGTTCATCCGACTGGCGCCGGTTCCGGAGGGTGCCGGCATGCCGAGGATCTCGGTCGGGGGACGCTCTCTGTACGCTCGCGTCTCCGCGTGCCGCTCCTGCTCCGACGAAGATTGCGTGCCACTGAACGAGGGTGATGCCTTCCGTACCGAGCTACCCGAGTGGGCTGGCTGGACCCTCCGCGTCGAGGACGCTCGAGCCAACTTCGGGGTGACTCTGCTCGTTCACTACTGAGCCCCTTACTGGACCGCAGTGCCCCCTACTGCATCGCCGTGTCGCCAGCTGAATCGGCGGGGCCGCTCAGCCTTCGAGCGAGACGACCACCTTGCCCTTGGCGCGGCCCGTCTCCAGGTAGGCGAAGGCGTCGGCGATACTGGCGAAGGGGAACGTGCGGTCGACGACGACTTCGAGTTGGCCGGCATCGACGAGGGTCCCGAGGGCTTCGAGATCCGGGCCGCTCGGGTGCATGAAGAAGTAGCGGTAGTTGGTGCCCGAGCGGCGCGCGAGGCCGCGGGTCTTGCCGCTGATCAGCCAGAAGAGCAGGGCCAATCCGGGGCCGCGGCCCAGATCTTTCTTGGCCGTCTGTGGCTCGGGGATGCCGGCGATGCTGACGACGGTGGCGCCGCGGCGAACCAAGGGGAAGGTGCGGTCGAGCGTGTCGCCCCCCAGTAGATCGAAGGCGCCGTCGAAGGTACCGGCGAGCTGGTCGAGAATCGCCGTGAAGTCGGCTGCCGTGTAGTCGATGATTCGATCGGCGCCGAGGCGCTCGACCAATGCGCGGCCGCGCGGTGAAGCGGTCGTGGTGACGGTGGCGCCCAGGTGCTTGGCGAG
>DATIDO010000481.1:0-5727 GCA_035456245.1 Polyangiaceae bacterium | reverse complement strand
CAGCAGCCCCATGCCGCCGAGCAAACCGATCACGAAAATCGACAGGATCACGGTGAGCCGGCCCGTGGAGAGGATAGGCGACCGTTCGGATGAAGCGGCCGCTCCGCTCGGGGCAGGGGCGGTGACAACCCCAGAGGGAGGGACTTCTTTTTTCGACATGGGCCTAGACATCAGCGTCCGTACTTTTGACTATTTAAGATCTAAACTCGGAAGGTGCTCGTCCGTTTTGATGGAGTGCCGCCGCAGCCACGCTCGCAGCACTGAACTTCCGTGTCGTCAACGCCTTCTCACAAGCCCGTCGTGCTCTTGGTCGATGACGATCCAATCGTCCTCGCCATCAATCAGGAGCGCTTGGAGCAGCTCGGCTACACGGTGCACGTGCGCGACCAAGTGCTCGGCACCTCCCAATGGATCGTGAAGAACAATCCTTGGATGGCAATCCTCGACGTGATGATGCCGGCCATGTCCGGCGGCGAGCTCGCGCTGTTCCTCCGCAGGCGCGGCATAGCGACCCACGTCGTCCTACATTCGAGCAAGGACCTGGACGAACTGCGGGAGCTCATGAGCGAGACCGGCGCGATTGGCGTGATCCCCAAGGGGCTCAGCGACGCCGAGTTCGAGCGCCAGTTCACCGCTCTGGCCCGCTTGGCCCAGCGCCGAACGCCATCGACACCCGGGCGGGGGAGCTTGCCGGACTCCGACTCGTAAGCCGGTTCATGTCGCGCGACCCTCTTACTCAGATGAAACGCCGCTCCTTCCTCACGCTGTCGGGTACCGCCGCGCTGATCACCCTGGTCGCACCGGCTCAGGCCGCCGAGCTCGTGCTGATCACTCACCCAACGGTGACGGACAAGCCGAGCCGAGCCGACCTGCACGCCATCTTCACCACTCGCCGACAGACCTGGGGCAACGGCTCTCGCATCATACCTTTCAACTTTCCGGCGAAGCACGAGTACCGCGTCCAGTTCGATCGAACCGTGCTCGGCATGGATGCCGAAGAGGTCGCCAAGTACTGGATCGACCGCCGTGTGCGCGGCGGCAACGCCCCGCCCAAGCAGGTCCCCAACGCCGCCACCATCGTCAAACTGGTCGAGAAGCTCGAGGGCTCGATCAGCTACGTGCCGCGCAGTGCGGTGATCCCCGGCGTGCGGGTGCTCGGCCCACTGTGAGCGAACTCGACGACTCTCGCCTCGTGCCGTTGGCACGGGCTCATCCCCAGACAAGCAGAATGAAGGATTCGATGGGACACCACCGCAGCTGCAGCCGCCGAAAGTGGAGCCTGTGCGCAAAGGCCAGCGCAGCGGCGCTGCTCCTGGGAAGTGGCGCTTGGGCGCAGACCGCACCGGCACCCGCGACTCCCGCGACATCCCCGACCGCTGCGCCCGCCGCCGCGTCGAAGCCGCAGAGCGCGGGCGAGGCAGCCGCCCCCGCTGACACGGCCGCGCCCCCTGACACGGCTGCGCAGCCGGCCGCGGCTACCGAAGCGTCGGAGGGTGGCCCCACCAAGGCGGAGTTCGACGCGCTGCTCGCCGAGGTGCGCGCCCTGAAAGAGAAGCAGGAGGAGAGCGAGGCCGTCCAGGCCGCCTCGGCCGAAGAGGTCGACGTCCACGAGGACCTCTTCAAGCTCTACGGCTTCATGGATATGGGCCTGCAGAGGCATTTCACGAATCCGGAGGCCATCACCAGCTCGGTGTTCGACAGCAACGCGACCACCTTCGCCACCGGCAACATCGATCTCTATTTCGACTTCAACCCGGTCCAGGATTGGCGCGCGCTGGCCGAGATTCGCTTCACCAACGCACCGCTCGGCCGCGTCACCAACTACGGCGGATTGGCGGGTACTTTCGAGCGCGTCTCGACAGAGCAGTACGATCCCAACGCCACGGTGCCGAACGCTCCCATGTGGGGCGGCTACGCCGTCATCGAGCGGGCGCAGATCGAGTGGAGTCGCTACGAGAAGTTCAAGCTGATCGTCGGCTACTTCTTCACGCCGTTCGGCATCTGGAACGTGGACCACGGCAGCCCGACGCTGCTCACCATGGCCATGCCGCAGTTCATCCAGCAGAAGTGGTTGCCGCTGCGTCAGACCGGCGTGCAGGCGCTGGGCTCGTTCTTCAGCGGCGAGTGGGAGCTCGCGTACCGCGCCTGGATCTCGAACGGTCGCACCGAACAGAACCCGCTCGACTACGACGACGACAAGGGCTTCGGCGCGCGCGTGCTGGCCAAGCGGGATCGCGGCGCAGGCGACAATCTGACCTTGGGCCTCTCGTATCAGTACGATCACGTGCGCGACAAGGTCATCAACGTGACCGGTTTCGCGCCCATCACCTTCCAGCAAGGATCGACCTGGGACTACGACGAGCACGTGATGGGTGCCGACGTGTCGCTCGACATCGCCGACACCAAGATCCGCGCCGAGGGCATCGTGCGGCGTCAGGACTGGTATACCGGCAAGCAGGTGCGGCTCGGCGTCGAGAATCCGGGCGCCTATTTGCCCGATCGCTGGCAGTACGGCGGCTACCTGACGGTCGCGCAGCAGCTGCCTTGGTGGGGCCTCGAACCTTACGTCTACGGCGAGCTGCTCGAGCAGCCGTGGGACCTCGCCGACGGAACCGGCATCATTTCGGCCGGCCTGAACTGGCACTTCACACCCGCGACACTCCTGAAGTTGCAGGCAGCTCAGGTCTACTTCTTCAACTGGCTCTACCAGGCCGAGGGCGATCCCAGCATGAACAACGTCGGTTCGCTGAGCGCCCGCCTCGTCGTCGCATTCTGAGGAGAACACGATGCGCACCCATTCGATGAAGCTCATTCTCTCTGCGTTGCTGCTCGTGGGAGCCGCCTCTGTGCTGGCCTGCCAGGAGGAAGATCCCTGCGATCCGGGGCAAACCCTGGGCGAGAACGGCCTCTGTTACCGGCGGCCGAACTGGGGCGAGAGCTGCGAGCAGATCGACGAATGCGAGGGTGGGCTTTTGTGCCTCGCCCCCGACCTGCCTTACTGCACGCAGGTGAACTGCAATCCCGATCCGGCGCAGGACACCGTCTGCCCGGACACCTACACCTGCGTGGAGACGGGGACGAACCCAGCCACCGTCTGTGTCCCCGGCGCACCCACGCCCGAGCAGTGCGGCGAGACTCCCGACGACGGCGCGGGCGGCGCGGGTGGCGCGGGTGGCGCGCCTGCAGATCCCGGCACCCCGAACCCCGGAACCGCTTGCTCCCTCGAGAACGATCCCGTCTGCACCGGCGGCACCTTCTGCGAAACGACTCAGCTCAAGATCTGCACGGTGGCCAGCTGCAAGAGCGGCTGCAAGAACGCCAACGTCTGCTCCGACGCCGGGATGAATTGCTACGAAGGACCCAGCGCCCCGACCGGCGGCATCTGCATTCCGTGACGGCTCGCTCGCTCCGAAATTCGCTCGGCCCGGGACCCGCTGGGCCGTCTAGGGTAGCGAACGTCAACGCACGAGCAGCAGCGTCACGAGCGAAGCGACGAGCCCCACGGCGAGCAGCGCTGCGGTGACACGCGGCAGGAGGCCCGTGGGGTTTGCGGCCCGACCCTTGGCCCACAGCACGAGTCCGAGCATCGCGACCGGATAGCCGAGCACGAGCGCCATGCCGTAGGTCCACGCGCTGCCCAGCGCCACGAACCAGATGGCACAAGCGAGTGCCGCCCAACTGCGCCAGTCGTTCTTCGATGACGCGGTCGATGGCGCGGGCGACGACGCGGACGAATGCGCACCTATGTCGTTTGGAGCGGACACCTGCTGGAGAGCGTTCCCGGTGTTCGGGCTCCGGTCAACTTGCCTTGCCGCGCGGTTCGGCCGACCATGCCGCGCATGCGCGCTTCGCGAGGTTCGTCGCTTTCGAGAGTGGTGGGTGTTCTGGGCCTCGGCTTGGCTCTGGCCGCGACCGCGGCCACGGCTGGCTGTGGCTCGGCAGCCGAGGACGAATACGAGGACGAGAACGAGGACGCGAGAGTGAGAGACGCGGGCGGTGAGGGTGGCACCGGCGGCACGGGGCCCAGCACGCCGACGTCGATCTCCGCGACCGAGATCTGCCCGACCTTCATTGCCGATGCCTGTCGCGCGGTCTTCGAGTGTCCCGAGCTGGCAGGCTTCGTCGAATACCCGGACGAGGCCACCTGCCGGAAGGACCTGCCTTGCCGCGGCCTGGCGGACTTCGAGGCCGAGCTCGAGGCCGGCTACCTCACCTGGGACGCCGAGAAGGCGGCAGACTGCCACGACTTCCTGCTCGCCGATCTCTGCGGCGCCGCCGATGCCCTGCTCCAGCAATCCCTGCAGGGAGTCTTGGCTCTCTGCCCGGACGCGCCGGCCGCTCCGCAACAGCAGGCCGAGGATCCCTGCCTCCAGGATCTGGATTGCGTCGGCGTGAGCGACTGCGTCGTGGACCAGGCCTGCGGCGGTACCTGCACCCCCCTGGGTGACGTGGGTGACGTGTGCGTCGGGTCGAACGACTGCGCGGACGAGCTGAGCTGCTACGCCGGGCTCTGCACCGAAGAGGTGGTCGTCGGTGTTGGCGAACCGTGCTTGCCGGAGCGCTGCGACGACACGAGCACCTGCGATCTGGACCAGACTCTCTTGGACTTCGTCTGCGTGCCGCTGGCCCCGCAGGGTCAGACTTGCGGCTCGGATCTGGACTGCTTGGGCGAGCTGAACTGCCTGGAGACCGAGCCGGACGTCAGCACCTGTGAGCCGCTGCAGGAGCGCGGCGGCGTCTGCACCTGGGACAGCGATTGCGTCGACGGGCTGGCCTGCATCGAGGCGAAGTGCGGCGACCAGCCTGCGCTCGGCGAGGAGTGCAACAGCTACCTCTTCGGCGGCCACAACTGCGCCGAGCCCAACATCTGTAGCGATGGCGTCTGCAAGGCGCCGCGCCAGTGGGGCGAGACCTGCGACGGGACGGGCGAAGTCTGCGCGGAGGGGATCTGCGAGAACGGCACCTGCGCCCAGCGTCGCGAGAACGGGGAAGTCTGCGAGCTGAGCAGCGAGTGTCGGTTCCGCTCCTGCATCGATGGGCGCTGCGTCGATCCGATCAGCTGCCGGCCCCAGTGAGCTGCCGGCCCCAGTGAGCTGCTGGCCCCAGTGAGCTGCCCACGAAGGCGCGGCTAGCCAGCTGCGTCGACTGCGCTACAAGCGCCGCGTGTCGCCCGTCGACGGTCCCACGGTCCCCATGCGCCAAGGCGCGGCGACCATGCGCGGCCGCATGGCGCCCCGCTGCGCGGCCTGTGGCCTGCTCCAGCCGCTCTGTCTCTGTGCGTTGAGGGAGCCCCTCGCGCTCGGGACCCAGGTCGTGTCGGTGGTCCACGTGCTGGAGGCGCGCAAGTCGACCACCACGAGCCGCTTGTTGCCTCTCGCGCTGACCCAGGCCGAGTGCCGCATCCGGGGCGAGCGCGACGCACCGCCCTTCGACGCCGCGTCACTGGTGACGGAGTCGCATCGCACCTGGCTGCTCTTTCCCGCCGAGGAAGCGCGCGAGCTGGATGACGCGCTGCTGGCGGAAGAGCCGCGCCCCGTGCGGCTCGTGGTCCCCGACGGAACGTGGAGCCAAGGTGCCAAGCTGGCGCGCCGGGTGCGCGAAGCGGCGGGCGACCAGGTCACTTGCGTGAAGCTGAGCCAGACGGCGCCGAGCCGCTATCGGCTGCGGCGCACGGAGCGCACCGACGGCCTCTGTACCTACGAGGCCGTCGTGGAGGCGCTCGCCCGT
>DATIDO010000480.1:0-4328 GCA_035456245.1 Polyangiaceae bacterium | reverse complement strand
AGCAGGCTGGGGGGAAGCAGGCCCGGGGGAAGTAGAGTCGAGGGGCGGTGCTGCGCTGACCGGCTCCGGGGCGGCCGGTCCGGCTGCCGGGGTAGCGGGCGGCACGGAAACGGTCGCTTCCGCAGTCCCTTCCGTGCCCGTTTCTCTCGAACCGGTGCCATCCGAGCCCCCCAACAGTCGCTGGGCGCCGAAAGCTGCCACCAAGCCGAGGATGCCGAGAACTCCTGCGGCGCTCGCGAACCAGGCGCGGCGGCGCGCCAAGACACGATAGCGGGCGGGGCGGGTGGTCTCGAGGTAGCGCGACGCCGTGGAGATGGCGGGCGGTTCGCTCTCCTCCGAACGGGGCGGGTCCTCCAACTCGGGCGTCTCCTCCAATGATGCGGCCAGTTCGCTCGCGAACGGTCGAGCCGGCGCAGACGCAATGCGTCCAGTTGGTGGAGGTGCCGAAGGGGGCAAGGACGGAGTGCCGAGTAGCTGGGCGGCGCGTTCACGGAGAGCTTCGGTCCGTGCGCCAGCAACCCGGTAAACGAGCTCTGCCACCTGACTGGACTCGGCCACGGCCGGTTCTCCGGGGCGCTGCGGGGAAAGCGAGTGGAGTGCATCGGCGAACGCTTCCGCACTCGGAAAGCGATCCCCGGGCCGACGAGCACAGGCGCGCGCCACCACGGCGCGCAGCTCATCCGACAGCTCCACGTCATCGGGCAGAGGCGGAACGCCCTCCGTCAGGATGCGCACGAGGAGCTGGGCCTCCTCCAGATCGGGCCAGGGCGTCCGGCCCGCCAACAGACGCCAGAGCGTGACTCCGGACGAGTAGACATCGAGTTCCGGGCCTACTTCGGCGCGGTCGATGTACTCGGGCGCCAGAAACGGCAGCTTGCCCACGAGCTGCAACGGAGAGGTGTGCACGGCGCTCTGCCGGCTCTTGGCGATGCCGAAGTCACCGAGGCGCGCCAGCCCGTCCAGCCCGATCAGGATGTTCTCGGGCGTCACGTCACGGTGGAGAATGCGCAGCGCTCCGCCCCGCGTGTCACGAGCCGTGTGGATGGCGTGGAGACCAGCCAAGCAGTCGACCATGACGCGTAGCGCAATCGGGACGGGCAGGCGTTCGGGACGCGTGGCCTTCAGCAGTTCGCGAAGGGAGGCGCCCTCGACGTAGTCGAGGACGATGAAGCTGCCCCGTTCGTCGATGCCAGCGTGATGAATGCCGACCACATTGGCGTGGTGGACGTAGCCGGAGAGGCGCGACTCCTCGAGCATGCGCTGGCGGGCATCGGCTTCGTCGGCCAAGTGCTCGTTCAGGCGCTTGACCACCACGAGCCGTTCGAACGAGGTCGTCCAGGCGCAGGCGAGGTAGGTCGTACCCATGCCCCCGCGGCCGATGGGGAAGAGCTCTTTCAGTCGAAAGGATGCGACCGCGGAGCTCATGGCAAGGTCCCCCGGGCCGACAGCCAAAGCCCATCGGGCAAGGGCACCAGCGCCACGGCGGGGCGCGCTCCACCCGTCGTGACGGCTTCACCCGGTCCGGGCCGAAAGAGGGCCCAGCCGAGGGTAGCGACCGCGCTACCGATGGAGCAGGCGAGCAAGACATCGGTGCGCTGGACCTTGCTGGCCAGCTCGTCATGAACCTCGTCCGGTACCGTCTCACCGTAGGAGTTTCGGTAGCTGAGGCTGTCGATGCCGCTGCCGATGGTGACGCCGGTCAAGATGGCCGTGACGCCGACTCCCGCCCAGAGCGCTGCGTTGCTCGCCGTCGAGTAACTGGCCTCGGCGGCTGGCTCGTTCGGCCGAGAGCGAGGGCCGTTGGCAGGGAGACTCAGGACGATTCGATAGCTCGAACCTGCGTCGAGTTCGGCCGTGCGGGCGGCAGCCGTAGCGGCGACGCTCGAGGAACGAGCGCTCAGCTCGTGGGTGCCCGGAGCCAGGTAGTGCGCACCTGCTTCCATCTTTGCACCGTCGATGAGTACCTCACATGGAGTGGGCTCGCAGGTCAGCTCGAGGCGGCCCAGGTGTCGTGCTGCCTGGGCGAGCGCCTTCCGGGCTTGGGTGACCAGTCCGGGATCAGCGCCTTCGCGCGAGATGGCGCGCTCTGCGATCAGCGCGATCAATAGGTGCGAGCCGGCGCGTTCGGCCGCCACCAGGGCGTTGGCGAGCGAGTCGGAGCTGGGGGAGAGCGCGTCGGCCCGCAAGAATGCCCGGGCTGCCGCGTCGTATTTGGCGTCGCGAAAATGCTGCACGCCTTCGTCGAACGCGGAGTGAGCCGCCTCGGCGTCTTCGTTCGGCGCTGGGGTGGGAGCGGCTCGTTCAGTCGTTTTTGATGGGCTGGGCGCCGCAGTAGGGACCTCCTCGGCGCTCGTGGGCACGACGATCAGCCCGAGGGCCAGTACTACCAAAGAAGAGGCGAAGAGGCGCGCGCGCATGGTTGGCGTTGTCACTCGGTGCAAGCGTCGTGCCGCCGTCGCCTGGTCGTAGGCACCATTTCTCCTACCTTGGCGCGGACCGAGCGAAACAGCTCGGAGCAGAGCCAATCCTCACTCTCGACGGCGAGTCGGCCGCGAGCGAGGGTCGCTTTGACCGGTCGTTTCAACATGCACGGTCGCTCCGACCTCCCCACCTCCCGAACGACTTACACGCGCTCCGACACCCCTGTCGGAAAGCAACGCTCACGCCGGGGATCCGCTGGCTGTCACGTTCCCCTTTGTCGCCGACGTTGGCGGCCTCGGAGGGAAGGAGTCGGTCATGAAATGGTCAAGGATGTTCTTGGTGTCGTCGTCACTGCTCACGCTGACGGCGGGCACGGCTAGCGCGCAGGCGCTCGGCGAGGGGCTCCTCCCCGGCGGTCTGCTCGACTGCCAGGAGGACAGCGAGTGCCAGGGGGGGCTCGTTGGGGTTTGTAGCGTCGGGTACTGCGTACTCGGACGCTGCGTCCTGGGGGAGGTGTTGGGTTGTGGGGAGGCGAGTCCTCCGTCGCTGCCGCCGGAAGGCGTCGAATGTGTGGCGGCATCCGACTGCGACGATGGGCAAGGCTGCACCTTGGACGCCTGCCTCACGTCGGGCTCGGTCTGCCTGCACACGGACATCCTGGGCTGCCAGGAGACGGGGGAGGCGTGCGTCACGGCAGCCGACTGTTCGTCGGTGGCCGGGGTGCTCGCGGCGTGCGTGGCAGGGACCTGCGTGTTCGGAGCCCCCGAGCCTGGCGCCGTCGCCGAGTGCTCGTCGGCGAGTGACTGTGACGGCGTCTTGGGTCTCGGCCTCGGGGCGTGCGTGCTCGGTCGCTGTCTGTTGGCGGGATCTGCCGGGGCTACTCCGGGTGCAGAGGCGTGCACGGAGGACTCGACTTGCGCCGACGCGGACGATTGCACGCTGGATGTGTGTGTCGACGCGCTTGGGCTCTGCTCGCAGGTGGCGCTGGTCGGCTGTGAAGGCGGCGTCTTCGTCGATGTGGGGACGGGTAATGGTGGTAGCGGAAGCGGTGGCGGCAGCGGGAGTGGTGGCACTGCCAACGGCGGAGGGACCGGCAGCGGTGGCACGAGCAGCGGCGGCACAGGCAGCGGCGGCACGGGCAGCGGCGGCACGGGCAGCGGCGCCGGAGGGATGGGCGTAGGCGCAGGCTCGGGCGTAGGCGGCATGGGCTCTGGCGCTGGCACGGGCTCTGCGTCGAATGGCGATGATGGTGCAAATGACGGAGCAGATGACGACGCTGGCGACGGAGCGGGCGACGACGGTGGGCTCGGGGACGACGACGGAGCTTCGGACGACGGCGCGATGGAGTACGTCGGCGGCGCTTGCTCGTTCGACGAGCCGAGGGCGAACGGTACGCCTTGGGCGTGGGTCCTCGTCGGTCTCGCGTTCGCGGTAGCCTGGGGACGCCGGCAGCGCGTGACCGCAGCGTCGGTTGCGAGCTCGTCGGGCCGATGGGGCAAGTGGCTCGGCTTGGGCGCCTTGATCGTCGTTTCGGCGTGGGGCAGCCCGGCTCGGGCGCAGGGGTTCGCGGTCGACACGACGCGCGCTCCCGTTGCACCCGAGGATCTGCTGGTCACCGAGCGGCCAGCCATTCCGATGGACCATCTGAGCTTTTTCGGTCGGGCCATGCTCGGCTACGCCTACCGGCCACTCGTCGCTCGTGACGCAGCAGGCAACGAGACGCCGGTGATCGAGTCCCAGGGGGCTCTCTACCTGAGCGGCGGCGTGGCTTTCCTCGAGCGCTTCCACCTGGCCGCGCTGGTGCCTCTCTACGCCCAGTCGGATGCAGGCACGAACGCCGCGCTGCCGGTGGGTGGCTTTGCTGTCGGCAATCCGGGGATCGACGCGCGGATCACCATCCTGGATAC
>DATIDO010000479.1:0-4194 GCA_035456245.1 Polyangiaceae bacterium | reverse complement strand
TGCGTGGCGCTAGACTAACGGCCTGATCCCGACGGGATCTGAGACGACGGGATCCTGCGACCAAGCAAAGGGCTTGGCCGAAATCGCAAATCAACGACAGACGATTCTCGGGACGGACGACTAAACCGGTAGAACCTCGCTTCGTCCGGTGTCGTCCGTCGTCGGTTTCCCGCTCAAGCAAACCGGCCGTGGCAGTGCTTGTACTTCTTGCCGGAGCCGCAGGGGCAGGTCTCGTTGCGGCCAACCTTGCCCCAGCTTGAGGGATCATTCGGGTTGCGCTCGACCGCCGCAGCCGCAGTGATTCCGTGACGCACGAGCGTCTCCGCGCCGGCCCGCGCCAGCGCCATCTCGTCTTCGCCGGTCGAGGGGTCGATCTTGTGAGCCTCCATATAAGGAAGGTTCGCCTGCTCTTCCGGCGGCGGCGCCGTCCTGATCTCGACGCGCATGAGCTGCGACGTCACCGCCTCGCGCAGATGGGTGCTCATGGCCTCGAACAGATTGAACGCCTCGGCCTTGTATTCGTTGAGCGGGTCGCGCTGACCGTAGCCGCGCAGCCCGATCACTTGGCGCAGATGCTCCAGCATCACCAAGTGCTCGCGCCAGAGGTGGTCGAGCGTCTGCAGTAGGATCGATTTCTCGACGTAGCGCATGACGTCGGCGCCCCATTGCGCGGCCTTCGATGCCATGTGCTCATCCGCGCGGCGGTCGAGACGGGACAGCAATTCCTCGTCGGCGATGCCTTCTTCCTTCGCCCATTCGTCGACCGGCAGGTCGAGATCAAGGATGCGCTTGAGCTCCTCGCGCAGGCCCTTGGTGTCCCATTGTTCGGGATAGGCGTTTTCTGGGACGTGCTTGGAGACGAGGTCGTCGATGGCGGCGTGGCGCATGTCGGCGACGATTTCGTTCACCGCCTCGTCCTTCATCCATTCCACCCGCTGGTCGAAGATCACCTTGCGCTGGTCGTTCATCACGTTGTCGAACTTCAGCAGGTTCTTGCGGATGTCGAAGTTGCGCGCTTCCACCTTCTGCTGCGCCTTCTCCAGCGCCTTGTTGATCCAGGAATGAACGATCGCTTCGTTCTCCTTCAGCCCCAGCCGCTGCAGCATGGTGTCGAGCTTGTCGGTCCCGAAGATGCGCATCAGGTCGTCTTCCAGCGACAGGAAGAACTTGGAGTGTCCGGGGTCGCCCTGCCGGCCGGAGCGGCCACGCAACTGGTTGTCGATCCGGCGGCTCTCGTGCCGCTCGGTGCCAAGCACGAACAACCCACCGGCCGCCAGTGCCTTCTCCTTCAGCCGCGCCACCTGGGCGCGGATATCGCCCGCCCGCGGGTCGCGTTCGCGCTCGCGCGCGTCTTCCACCTCCGCCAGTTCCTGCCGGATGCGCATGTCGGCATTGCCCCCGAGCTGGATGTCGGTGCCGCGGCCCGCCATGTTGGTGGCGATCGTCACCGCCCCCGGCACCCCCGCCTGCCCGATGATGTAGGCCTCCTGCTCGTGGTAGCGGGCATTGAGGATGGCGAATACCTTGGCCTTGGACGCCCCGTCGTCGCCCGAATACAGCGCCGCAAACGCATTGGGGTCGGCGAAGTCGTGCTGCTCCCACCCCTGCTGGCGCAGCATCTCGGCCAGTTGCTCCGACTTCTCGATCGAGGTCGTGCCCACCAGCACCGGCTGCGCGCGCTCCTTGCACTCGTCGATCAAGCTCAGGATCGCCCGGTACTTCTCCGCCGCCGTGCGATAGACCTCGTCGTCGTCGTCGATGCGCACCATCGCCTGGTTGGTCGGCACCTCCAGCACTTCCAGGTTGTAGATGTCGAGGAACTCGTCCGCCTCGGTCAGCGCCGTGCCGGTCATGCCCGCCAGCTTCTCGTACATGCGGAAGTAGTTCTGAAAGGTGATCGAGGCCAGCGTCTGGTTCTCCGGCTGAACCGGCTGGCGCTCCTTCGCCTCCAGCGCCTGGTGCAGCCCTTCCGAATAGCGCCGGCCCGGCATCATGCGCCCGGTGAACTCATCGATGATCACCACCTCGCCGTTGCGCACGATGTAGTCCTTGTCGCGCTGGAACAGCTTGTGCGCCCGCAAGGCCTGGTTGACGTGATGCACGGTCGAGACGTTCTCCACGTCGTAAAGCGAGTCCCCCTTGAGCAGATCGTTCGCCCGCAGCGTCTGCTCCATCTTCTCCATGCCGGCTTCGGTCAGCACCACCGTGCGCTGCTTCTCGTCGACCTCGTAGTCCCCCTTCTCCAGCTTCGGAATATACGTGTCGATCGTGTTGTAGAACTCCGAGCGATCATCCAGCGGACCGGAGATGATCAGCGGGGTCCTGGCCTCGTCGATCAGGATGGAGTCAACCTCGTCCACGATGGCGAAGATATGCCCGCGCTGGACCATGTCCTCCAGCCGGTACTTCATGTTGTCGCGCAGATAGTCGAAGCCGAGCTCGTTATTGGTGCCGTAGGTCACGTCCGCGTCGTAGGCGGCCTTGCGCTGCTCGTCGTCCAGCCCGTGCACGATCACCCCGACCGTCAGCCCGAGGAAGTTGTAGATCTGGCCCATCCATTCGGCGTCGCGCTTGGCCAGGTAGTCGTTCACCGTCACCACATGCACCCCGCGCCCCCCCAGCGCATTGAGGTACACCGGAAGCGTCGCCACCAGCGTCTTGCCTTCGCCGGTCTTCATCTCCGCAATCCGCCCCTCGTGCAGGATCATCCCGCCGATGAGCTGCACGTCGAAGTGCCGCTGACCCAAGGTCCGCTTCGCCGCCTCGCGGCAGGTGGCAAACGCCGGCACCAGGATGTCGTCGAGGCTCGCCCCCGCCGCCACCTGCTGCTTGAACATGTCCGTGCGCGCCCGCAACCCCTCGTCCGACAGCCCTTCGAGTTCCTTCTCCAGCGCGTTGATCTGCGCAACGCGCGGCAGATATCCCTTGATCCGCCGCTCGTTCGAAGAACCAAACAGCTTGCGGGCAACCGCAACCGTCATCGCTTCCCGTCGGAAGCGGCGTGAAAGCGGATCGGCACAAGCAAAGTCACGGGATCACCGGGAAATTCTGCCGGAGGCGGCGGCAGGGGCTGCGCGCGGCGCAACAGTGCCAACGCCTCCTCGTCGAGCACGGCGACGCCGGACGAGCGCACGACCCGGCTGTCGACCACATGGCCTTGCCGATCCAGGCTGAAGGAAACTTGAACGACGCCTGTCTGGCCACGTCGATTGGCCACTTCGGGATAACGAATGTTGCGTTCCAGCAGCAGCGAGACCTGCTTCGCCCAGGTCGGCACCGCGTTGGACGTGCTGAGCTTGGGTTTGCCTTGTGTGGGCGCCACCGGAACCGCTGCGGTCTCTTCGGGAATGGACTGCAACGCGGACGTAGTGGGCACCAGTTCACTCGGCGTCTGCCGCTTCGGCGTCTCGCGCTGGACCTCCTGCCGCGGCGGCGGAGGCGGGACTTTGACCTCCGGATCGGGCGCCGGCGCACCTTCAGGCGGGAGTTCGTCGACCGGCTTGGTCTCGGCTTTTTCTTCGACTTTCTGCTCGAGCTTCGCCTCGACTTTCTGCTCGACCTTCTCCTCGGTCTTTTCCTCCAGGCTGTCGGTTGGCCGGTTGAGCGAAGGCGCGGAAGCCGTCATCTCGGGCCCCGGCGGGAGTTCGGTCTGCTGCTCGGCCGGCGCGGCCATCAAGGGGGCCAACTGGACCACGATGCCCGCGGCAAGATCGTCCGGCTCGACCGGTTGGTGCCACTTCACCATGGCGGCGGCGACCCCGCCGTGCGCGAGCACGATCACCGCAGCGCAGATCGCCCAGCGCCGCAGATCGGCGACGTCCTCGGGCGCTAATGCGATCACGGCGCCGACACCTTTTCCAGCCCGACCAGAGCGACCTTGAGATAACCCGCCTTGCTGAGGATGTTCATCACCTCGATCAATTCACCGTAGGGCACTGTCTTATCCGCCCGTAAAAAGATCACGGTGTCCTTGTTGCCCGCGGTCGCCGAGCCGAGGGCGCTCTGCACCCGGTCGCGGGGCACGAAAACATTGCCGATCGCCAGCGTTAGATCGGGCTTGACGGTCATATATACCGGCTTGTCCGGCCGCCGTTGCGGCTCGGCGGTCGATGCCGGCAGGTTGACCTGGATGTCGACGGTGGCGAGCGGCGCCGCCACCATGAAGATGATGAGCAGCACGAGCATCACGTCGAT
>DATIDO010000478.1:0-3926 GCA_035456245.1 Polyangiaceae bacterium | reverse complement strand
TCACCAACCAAGCGCCGAGCGAAGCGACGCACGGCCTCGTGGTGCTGATCGTACAGCTCGCCGACGGCCGAACGCTCCCCCGCCCGCAAGCGGACGAGAAGATCCTCCTCTTGACGAGGAGTGGCCGGCTCGAGGGCCGTGGCACCGAGGGTCATGCTCGTCAGAGTCGTACCTCCAGAGAAGCTCAACCTGTAGTGCCCGCTCGAAGCCCAGCCGTTCATCGGTGACTCCAGATTTCTCACTCCGGCCGTCCCGGTGCCTCAGAACAGCTGGATGCCGGCGAAGAAGTGGGGCGAGCCGCCCACCTCGTCGAGGTTCGGGTCAATATCCAGACGAGGCCCAGCCCCGGCAAAGACCGAGAAACTCGAGCTCAGCTCGAGGCCCGCTGCAGCGCGGACCAGAATTGCCTGGCTGCCGTAGAGGCCGGAGCGGGCCGAAATCTCCCACTGGTAGTAGCCATCCAGGTCCACATAGAGCGGCCCGGAGATCGGCAGATGGGCACCCAAACCGAAGCCGGGGGCGAGCACTGCCTCGTCCACGCAGCCGCTCGCGCAGCCCTCCGTCGCGCCCATGCCGAGGCCAATCAGCGAGTAGAAGTGGTTCGCGGTGTACTTGACGCCCACGTGCCCCATCGGCGCGCTGGAGAACTGGATGTTGCCGTCGGGGACGAAGCGCGCCGAGCCCCAGGCGACCGCCTGAACCCGCACATCTGGGTTGATGTTGATCAGACCAACGGGCGCGCCCTTCATGCCGTGACCGATGTTGATCAGACCGATCTGCGTTCCATGAACCGTTCCACCGGCGTAGTTCACCAGGCCGATCTGGACACCTTGGACGTCGCCGGCCGAGTTGGTGAGGCCTGCTTGGACGCCTTTGGCTCGCTCCCCCGCGTGGTTGTAGAGGCCCGCGACCTGCACGCCCTCCATTACGTCACTCTGGTAGGCGAACAAGCCCGCTACCTGGACGCCCTTCTGGCCGCCGCTGGCCGTCTCGGCCAAGCCCGCCACGCGCACGCCACGGAAGTTCCCCCAAGAGCCCGACCACAGTCCGGCCACCTGGACGCCCTTGCCGCCCGAGTGATTGTTCAGCAGCAGCCCATCGACCGCCACGCCGCGCACCCGGCCCACGTCCGTGTAGAAGATGCCGAGCGAGAACATCGCCTCGCGCTCGGCGAGATCGGGATAAATGGCGAGCGGCGACAGCAGACCGAGGTTGAAATAGGCGGGCGGAAGCTTGGGTTCGGGCGGCGGCTCCGTGGGCTTCTGCTCTGATCCTTCCGCTGGCGGCGCGGCTGCCACGACGGCGACGGGCGCGGGCTCCTGGCGACGCAAACGAGCCAGCAAGTCGGCCGCTTCGTCGCGAACCAGGTTGCCCGAGAGCAGCGCGATGGTCTCGACCTGGCGCTCCTTTTCGCTGGGCAGCGCCATCTCACGCTCACTGGTTGCTCCCTGATCGGGCACGAATGCAGCCCGCAGACGACCTTCGCGAACCGTGAGCCGCAGGCCGCGTTCGGCCTGTCCCGCATGCACGGGAACGCTCAGCTCTTCCTCGAGCGCGCGCCGAACCGCTTCCGTATCGGGGCCGGTCGCGTCGAAATCGAAGGTCACGGCGAGCGCCGATACGCTCGCGGAGGCACCGGCAGTGCTGCCTTTTGCGGTGCCCGTTGCTGCGGGAGCGTCTGCAGGGGCTTCTTCAGGCGCCGCAGGCCCTTTCTCGGGCGCTGCAGCCCCTTCCTCGGCAGCCGCGGTGCGCGGCGAGAAGCAGAGCGTGGCCAAACCGACGGCGATCAGGGAGCAGCGCGAGGCGCCACGAAGCGTGCGAGCGTTCATCGCTTGTAGGTGCCCGTAGCCCGCCCCAGCGTTCATGGGTAGGCCAAAGAACTTCGATCTTCTTTTCGGGCCCCGGTCCGAGTCACGCGCAACCCCCGACCGAGCCTTCGACTTCCCGGGGGCGCGCCGGCGCGGGGTGGAGCGCGACGACGGAGCGGAGCGACGGCTTGCGCGCGGGTGAAATCGGTCGCGCCGGCGCGGGAATCGGATGTTCATTGGCGAATTTGGTTGACGCGAAATTCTGGTGCGCGCGCTCGATGGCGCGCGGTTGGCTGACTTTTGGTGGTTGCTGCGCGTAGGGCGCATTGTGTCGCGGGATGACGTCGCGGAGATCATTTTCGTCGAGCGGGTGCGCGTTCGTTCGTTGGTGAGGCGCTGAGAGGAGCGAAATTTCGGGGTGTAGAGTGTCGGTATGGGCTCTCTCGCATCGATGTCGGACGACGAACTGGTAGCCGGTCTCGCTGCGCTCGAAGCGCAGCACCTCAGCACGATGGCCGCGATCATCGAGCATCTCGTCGAAATGGAACGACGGCGACTGCATCTTCGGCTCGGCTACGCCTCGCTCTACGAGTACTGCGTGAAGGTCCTGCGACTGAGCGAGGACGAGGCCTACCGGCGCATGACGTGCGCTCGTTTGGCCGCGCGGCAGCCTGAAATCATCGCGAAGCTGGCGCGCGGGGAACTGAGTTTGACCACGGTGACGATGCTGAAGCCGCATTGGTCGGCTGAATCGGCTGAGGAGCTGCTCGAAATGGCGACGGGGGTCAGCAAGCGAATGCTGGAGAAACGGCTGGCAGCGAGGTTTCCGGAGCGGCCGCGACCGGATGCCATCGAACGCGGGCGGACGCGGCCGACAGGAGCCGAAACGTGGCGGCTGGAGGTGAATGTGTCGGAAACGACGAAGGGCCTACTGGAGCGAGCGCTCGACTTGATGATGCACACGAACCCCGACCGAGCGCTCGAGCCGGTGCTGGAGAAGGCGCTCGGTTTGCTGGTCGCCAAACTCGAGAAGGAGAAGCGCGCGAAGGCCGAGCGACCTCGGCCGACTACGAGTTCACCCGCGCCGGCGCGACCCTGCTTGTCTTCCGCGCTGGCGCGGAAGGTGGAGCCGCAGAAGCGGGCGCGCCCCGCCATCCCCCGAGCCACGGTGCGCGCCACCTACCAACGCGATGAAGAACGCTGCTCCTTCGTAGCGCCCGACGGCCGGCGCTGCGAACAGCGTCACTTCCTCGAAATCGACCACCGAATTCCGTGGGCGCGAACCCACGACCACTCACCAGAAAACCTCCGTGTCCTCTGTCGCGCCCACAATCAGCTCCCATGGGCAGCGCGCACCGTGCCACCGCGCACGGTACAGCCGAGCAACGAGCCGAACCCTCAATCGAGCACGCAGCAGACGGCGCAATCGTAGACGGCCATGGTCTCGCGCCCCGCGCACTCCACCTCACCACAGGCCGTGTTGCCGTAGGTTCCGCAAGCGCGGATGCATTCACTCCCCTGGCGGATCGAGTGGGGCGGGCTGCATGGCGAATCGTTGCCGGGCGGAACATCTCCGCGCCCCGTCACGTAGAGACGATCCAAGAGCGCGCCTGTCGCCGAGTTGCCGAATTCGAGCGTATGAGCTCCGCTCGTCAGCAAGAAGACGAGCGGCTCGCCATAGGCGGCGTCGCGGTGAATGTCGTCCCACCAGAAGTCGTCGCCGGTCGAGATCCTCCAGGGGATCCACGCGCCCTGATCGATGCGCACGAAGTAACGACTGTGGGTCGGCTCGGGGCCGCGCGTGCGGCCCCACACCAGATAGTCGCCCGGTGTGTCGATGGTGAACTCGTAGAGAGCCACGCCCGTGCCAGGCGCGGTTGGATCCGCCACGTCGACCGTCGACTCGATGTACTCGCCGCCGGACGCCAGCTCGCTCGAGCCGATCTGCCAGTCCCCCGACAGCTGCGCCGCTTCCGCCTCCAGGTAGAACGCGTCGGCCAGCGCTCCGGCGGCGCCCGCGACGTTCGCCGCGCCCCCCGTCGGCGTCAGCGGCGCGCCACCGCTACCGATGGGCTCGCTGACCAAGCTGCCGATCGAGCGATCGAACTCCCCACCCGC
>DATIDO010000477.1:0-2711 GCA_035456245.1 Polyangiaceae bacterium | reverse complement strand
GAGCTCGAGAGTCTGCTCGCCGGCGCGCCCCACCCGATCGCGCAGCGCAAACTGCCCGCCACCGAGCAGCGCCACGACGCGCGTTGCCAGGCGCTCGAGTGAGGCAGGCACCTCCTCACCCGGCCGGCGAACGACCGTCGTGGAGCTGATCCGTCCCTCTTCTCCCAGCGCGAGCCGGATCCGGATGGTCCCCAGATCTCCGGGAGCCGAGCTCACGAAGGCCGCATCGCGAGAGGCCGCGGGCGGTATGGCGCGAGTGAAGGCAGTTCCCAGATCGCGCACACCAGCCGGCAGCCCCGTCGCTCCGAACGAACCCGCGCTGCTGCCTGCCCCCGCATTGGCTCCCGAATTCGGAGTGTCCGTGCCAGCGCCTGCCGACGCCGAGGAATGGGGCGACAACGACTGCGGCTGCGACGACGCGGCAGCGCGGGGAGGAGTCGCTGAAGGTGCTGACGCGTGGGCTGCGCTTGGCGTCGGACGAGCCGCTGGAGGACGCGCGGCCTTCGTCGGCACGGCCGGCTCGGACTCGGGCGCGGAGGGCTCGGCGGATTCGGGCGTCGGCGCGGCGGGCTCGGGCTCGGAGGGCGCGGGGACCGTTCCTGCCTCCGCGTCGGCAGCCTCGTCAGCGGGCGCACCGGCCGCGACATCCGACGACTCGACCAGCTCCACCTCGACCCCGGTTCCCGCCCAGGCGTCGGCCAGAGAGCGAGAGAACTCCTGCGCAGGGCGGAGGCTCGCCAAGGCCGCGGCATGCACGCCGAGCGAAGCCACGAGTGGCCAGGACATCCAGCGAGTCCCTTCTCTGCGCTGAGGACGGCTCATCTCACCCCCGGATCGACACCGGTCCATCGTGAACGTTCCCGCTCACAGCTGCCAGCCGAGATCCAGGGACCAAGTCGAACCCGGGCCGTACTGCGCCGTCGAGAAGAAATTCTTGGGGTAATAGAACTCGAGCAAGATGCCGTAGCGCACGCCGGCCTGGCTGGCCGTCGTGGACGAGCGCGAGTTGGCGCTCTCACGCGCCACGATACCCTCGACGTACACGCCGGTGATCACGTCGCGCAGGAACTGCGGGACCAGTGAGTCCAACTCGAAGCCCGCGCGGACGCGCCCTTCGCCGGCCTTTTCGCCCGGCTCGACCATGATGATGGGCGCCGCCGCACCCAGCTCGCGCCGCGCCGACGTGGCCAGCAGGCCCGCGGTGAGGCCGCCGACGAAGCCTGCTGCCTGCGCAGGAGCGCTCTGGGCGTTCTGGTTGGTCCCTTGCGAGCCGTAGATGGCACCGAAGGCATCACCGGCTTCGACCTTCTTGTCGTTCAGCAAGAACTCGATGATCGGCTTGGAGCCGCGACCGGTGATGTGCACCTTCACTTGGTCGCCGGTGCGGCGGTTGTCGTAGACGGCCGTGAGATCGATCACCGGATCCGGGGTGGGGCCGCCAATGAACGTGAGCTTGCCGCCACGTTCGAAGTCGAAGGTCTTGCCCAGGAGCGTGAGGTAGCCGCGCTCGATCAGCACGTCCCCCTTCACGTTGGCTTCGTCGCCCTCGATCACGGTGTCCAGATGGGTGGCTAGGTTCACCGCGAAATCGCTGCGCTTGATCCAAAAGCGCTCGCGCGACTCGAGCCGGAGCAACGTCGTACGGGTGGGTGGCGGCGGCAGGTCCGTCGTAGCGGGTGGGCTCGCCGAAGCCGGCGAAGCAGGCTGAGCGGGAGAGGCCGGAGAAGCAGCCGAAGCCGGAGAGGCCGACTGAGCCGAAGTGCTGGCGACGAGTGGCGAGGCCACGCGATGGCCGTCCGCGTCCTGGCCATCCACCACGAAATCCGGATGCAGATCGAGAGGAATGCCCGTGCGGAACTTGGCGTCCTCGATCCACATGTCCGCCTCGACGATGGCGATCTCCACCTTCGTCTCCTTCGGCTCGACTCGCGTCTGCACCTCCGCGTCGAAGTCCAAACGCGCGACGACCTGGCCCATCTGCCGGAGCGGAAACTCCTCGGTCCGGATGTGGAACGCCGCCTGCACGTGGTCGAGCTTCTCGAAGTGGGCGCTGCCATCGAGCAGCAAGCGACCGTCGCCGTCGAGCGCCACGAAGTTCTCGATATGCGCTTCGCGCTCCGAAAAGCGCAGCTTTCCTTGCACGTCCCGCAGTGGCTGAGCCAGATCGGTGGCCGTGAACCCGACCTTTTCCAGCGAAATCTCCCCGTTGAATCGCGGATCGGACCAGGTCCCGTTCAGCTCGACGCCACCGTGCACCGTCCCCGAGGCGTACGAGATCGAGCCCTTCGGATCGAGCAGCGGCGAGATGGGCAAGTGTTCGAGACGAACTCGGGCGAACAGCGGCGCGTCGTCGGCCACGGTCACCCGGCCCTTCTCGATGCGGAGGGGCATCCTCCCCTCCAGCGTCGAGCGCCGGGGCCCGGCCACCAGCTCGCCTCGGGCCTCGACGTGCCGCGCATCGACCTTCGATTCCAAGACGATATCGAGCGTCTCGTCGGCCCTCTGACCTTCGTAGGCGACCAACGGCGCCGCGCGAAAGCCCTTCACGGAAAGCCTCGCCTCGCCACTCGGTTCGACGCCCAGCGGATCGTTCACCACGATGCGGGCGTCCAGCTCTCCCCGAGCGTGCGCGCACACGAAGGGCAGCGTCTCGAGCCGCAGATGCTCGGCCTCGAACTCGGCCTGCAATGGTCCGAGCTCCACCGCGCCCC